>JADZDM010000018.1 GCA_020851035.1 Gemmatimonadaceae bacterium
CGCCCTCGACGTGCACGAGCGGCGTGCGGCCGATCGCCGGCGCGCCGAACGAACGCAGATCCGGGCGGTTGCCGCACGATTGCGTGGCGACGACCGCGTCCGCGGGTGTCGGGCCGTAGACGTACAAACTCGACTTGAGATCCAGCGCGAGCAGCCGCTGGCGACCCAAGTCATAGGCAGCTGCGATCGGGTACTCCGCGCCCACGTGCAAGGGAGAGCCAGGAAGGGCACTCCAATCGACTCCGTCCCACGCATATCCCGAGGAACCCTGCGGCAACAGGATCTGCGCCCGCACCGGATCATAGGCGAGGGACGCCCCGAACGTCTGCGGAGTCGTCATGGACCAGATCTGCACCCAATCGACGCCGTCCCATTCCCAGGTGTCCTGGAAAGTGCTCGAGGACATGGTCTGCCCGCCGTACAGCACGGTGCGCCCGCGCGACGGATCATGCGCGAGGCCGGGGGCAAAGCGGGGCAACGGTTGGTGCACAGGCGCCAACTGCGTCCAATCGACGCCGTCGTAGCTCCAGGTGTCGTCCAACTCCTGGGCCCCCCGCCCACCGAATAGCAGCACCTGGTTGCCGACGGTCGCCATCGCATGGAGCGAGCGCGGCGACGGCTGATGAGCTGGCGCGCGCTGCGTCCACCCAGTGCCGTTCCACGCCCAGGTGTCGAAGACCGGGCCGAGGTTGTCGTCGTCGCCACCGGTGAAGATCATCTCGGCGCCGAGCGCGGCCATGGCCGGGTACCGGCGCGGGCCAGGCCCCGCGGCCGAAACCAGGTGCCAGGCGCCGTCCCAGCGCCAGGTATCGGCACCGGCCCGCCCGCCGGCGAGTAGCACTTCGCCGCGCGTCGGGTCGTAGGCCATCGTCCCGCGCTGGTTCGGCTCCAGGTCGGTGAACACCGCGGTCCACGCCGATCCGTTCGCGCGCCAGACGTTGGCCTGGGCGTCGCCAGCGACGACGAAGAGGTTGGTGCCGTCGTCGTAGGCACCCTGGACCGGTTCGGCCGGCAGCTGGCCACGCGGTGCCCAGTTCGAACCGTTCCATCCCCAACAATCCTGGAGCGTGGCGATCGCGGTGTGACCACCGAGGGCCACCACCTGCTGGGTCGCCGGATCGTAGCCGAGCATCGTGCGGCGCGGCGACGGCGAGGTCCCTGGAGTGCTCTGCGCCCAACTCGTGCCGTTCCACTCCCAGGTGTCGCCGAGGAAGTTCTGAGCCGACGAATCGCTGCCACCGAACAGGACGACCCGGTTGCGCCCGGAGTCCATCACCATGCCGCAGCCGGTCCGCGGCGCCGGACGCACGGCGGGGCTGAGTTGCGCCCAACTCGAACCCGTCCAGGCAGTCATCGTATCGGTCTCACTCCACGGCGAGCCGATGCCACCAAACGTGATCACCTGGTTGCGCACGGGGTCGTACGCGAAGGTGGCGTAGTCATCCGGGGCCGGCGAAAAGGCCCCCGCCGCCAGCCGCCACCCGGCACCATCGCCTGTGAAGGTGCGAGGCCCCGTCGCAACGTTGATGGTGACGGCCACCCCGTGCCCATGGCCACGGTCGTAGACCGCGCCTTGGATCAGCGCGATCGAGTTGCTTGGCAGCCCATCCGGAGTGTGCTGCCGCCACCGCGTGCCGTCGAAGCTCCAGGTCCGCACCACAGGCCAGGGCGCACCTTCCTCGAAGCCGATGGCACGGCGATGGACCGTGTCGTAGTGGATGCCCACAAGGCCGCTGGGAGCGTCCTTCACCCGGCTCCAGCCACTGTTCTGGGCTGGGACGGCGAGGGCAAGCAGGGGCAACGCGAGGAGCGGCAGATATTGCGGACGGCAGCGGTGGCAGTCGATCATGGCGGGAGGCGTGTGGGACGCCTCTACCAATCAAACCGCATGCCGCGAGGTTGGGAACGACCTCGCAAGGCATTTCGAAGCGAAGCGTTACGCCACCGTGACAGCAGGCGTCGGTGCAGAGGCACCCTTCACCGCGCGTGCAGCAGCACCGGCAACGCCGCATGCCGCGGCGCCAGCGAATCAACCTGCAGGTTGCCCAGCCAGAACCCACCGGAATCGGGCCGCACCTGCACTTCGAAGTCGCCGCGCGGCAGGAACGCCATCACGCTCGGCAGCGCGTCGGTGAGCACCCGGTAACTGCCGAGCAGGCGCTTGCGAGCCGGTTGCCGCACCTCCACCTCGCATGGCTCGGCGCCCAGCGCCGCGAACCCCTGCAGCGCGAGCGTGGTGCGCACGGCGGGTTCGAGCCCGAACGGCAGTTCGGTGGTGCCGCCCGCGTCGATCCGGAACGGTTGCCCCGCGATCCACACGAAGTCGTCGCCCATCGCATAGAGCCGGTAGTCGCCGGGCGGCAGCGCCTGTTCGCCGAGCGCCCCTTCGCGCGCGCAGTAGCGCCGTTCGGGCTCGCCGCCGACGATCGAGACCAGGGCGCGAGCCGGCGTGCTGCCGTCCGGGTGGCGCAACGCGTAGCGGACGGTGCCAAACGGCCCCGCGCGCAGTTCGAGCGTGTGCTCGGCCTGCGCGCGCAGCACGACGTCGGTGGCACGCAGGCACGGCTGGTGCGGCGCCTGGCTCTCGACGAAGACCACGTAGGTGCCGGGCGCCAGCGGCCCCACGGCGAACCGACCTTCGGCATCGGTGCGCGCCGATTCCCAAGCGATGCCGCTGTCGCAACGCAGGAACACGCGCCCGGCCGCGAGTGGTTGGCCGTCGCCGCCGAGACAACGACCGCGCAGATGCGCCGAGGGTTGCCACGCAAACGGCACCGTGGCCACGAACGGCTCGCCTTGCGGCGATGTCGGGATGTCGTGCAGGGCGTGCCAGACCGGGTCGCCGCGGCCGCGCACCGTCCAGCGCGGCGGCGCTCCGTCGATGGCGACCACTTCGAAGCTGCCGTCGGCCGCGGTCGTGGTGTGCTGCTCGGCCTCGTCGAGCAGCGAGTCCGGGCTCGTCACACAGCGCACGCCGAAGTCGGCCGCCGGGGCCCCGTCGGGGAAGCGCAGCACGCCGCGCCGGCGCGGTGCCGGCGCCAGCTCGAGCACAAGCGGTGGGACCTCAGCATGCGAGGCGATCGACTGCCGCTGCGGTCGATGGCCGGGAGCACGCGCGCAGACCGCGCCGCTGGTCGCCCACGGCACTTCCAGGGCGAACTCGCCCATGGCGTCGGTGCGCAGGTCTGTGCGGTGGTTGCGATCGAGATCACGGTAGACCACTTCGGCCAACGCGCACGGCTGCCCCGCCGCGAGCACGCGTCCGGTGAGCCGCCGCGCCGCCGCGAGGTGCAGTTCCGTCGTGCTGATGCCGGTCGCAAGCACGGTCACGACCTGAACCGCCGGAGCGTGCCCGGCGGCGCGCGCGTGTACGCTATGTTCACCGGGAGGCAGCCACAGCGGTCCAAATCGGCCCCCGGCATCAGTTCGCACTACTTGCGTCGGCACCGTGAAGGCCACGACCCCACCGGGGAATGCGTCATCACTGTGTTCGGGCGTGCTACCGGCGGCGACCTGGACCCCGGCGAGCGGCCGCCCCGCCACATCGAGCACGCAGCCGACCAGGGCGCCCGCGGGCTGCAGTTCGAGCCGCAGCGGCTGGTCACCACCGCGCCATGGTTGCGGAGCGCTGAGCCCTGCGGCGCCAAACGCAGCCACCAAGGTGCCTGGCTGCACGTGGTCGATTCGGAACGTGCCCGCGGCGTCGGTCGTGGTCACAGCGCCACTGACCGCGGCCCCGTCGAGGGGGCTGCCGAGCCACACCTGCAGGTCGACGACGGGCCGTTCGAACGGATCGACTACGAAGCCACGCAGCGTCGAGCCCACCGCACAGCGCAGCGTGCAGATGCCGGCGCTGGCGGCGATCACTTCGTCGTGACCACGATCGCTGCGCACCCGCAGCCGCGGGCCCGGTAGCGTGGGCAGGTGCGCGCGGCCACGCGGATCGGTGACAAGTCGCGCGCGCGCCGGCAGCGCCGGTTGGCCCGCGAGCGGTTCGATGCAAAGGCCGACGTTGGGCAGCGGAGCACCCGTGGCGTCGAGCACGACGACGGTCAATCCCGCGGGGTCAGCTGCCTCCGGAACGGTTGGCGCCAGCACCGCGGTGCGGACGGCATCGGGACCAACGCTCGGCGCGGCGGCGGCGGTGTCGCGCAGTTCGTCGTGGGCTTGCGCCATCGGGGTGGAACGCGCTGGCGCGGCCCACCAGACGATGCTGCCTAGAACCGCCAGCGGTACTCCCACGAACGCCGCGAGTCGGAGCCGTGGCACGGCGCGCAGGCTGGCGGAGGCACTCGCCTCGGCGCCGCGGTTGCAAAACAACGCCAGCGCCAGCGGGAACAGGCCGCGCGGCAACTGCCGACGCACGTGTTGCAAGCCGCGGTGCAGGTGCACGCGCACCGTCACCTGCAGTCGGCCAAGCCGTTCGGCGACCGCGGCGGGTGGCAAACCGTGCAGCAGATGCAGTTCGAGCGCTTTGCGGTAACGCACCGGCACCGCGGCGATCGCTTCGCGCAACAGTTCGTGCACTTCGCCGGTGGCGACCTCGTCGATGGCTGGCGCGCCGCGGTCAGCACGTTCGCGGGCCCAGGCGTCGTGGTGGCGTTGGCGCCGCGCTTCTTCGCGCACGAGCGAAGCGCCCTTGCGAGCCAGAATGCCCCTCAACCACGGTTGCAGAGGCCGCGCGGCCTCGAAACTCGCGGCACGCTGCACCGCGGTCACCAGCGTCTCGTGCACGAGATCATCAATGCGATCGCGCGGCAGGCCGAGGCCGAGCGCGAAGCTCCGCAGGCCGGGCGAACAGCGGCGGAACACCGCATCGAGCGCCGCTTCATCCCCCTCGGCGAGGAAACGCAGGAACAGCTGTTCGGGGGATTCGGTCGACACGGTTGGGCGAAGCAGTAGAGCGGAGCAGTGGCGCGATGCGGCAGCTACAGCGTGATCGGAACCTGCACCGGCTCGGACACCGCGACCGTCGGATAGTACGTGAACCACGCGAAGGTCACCGTGGTGCCGACCAGACTCGCCGGCAGCGGCACCTGCGTGTCGAAGCGCGCGAACGCGTCACCGTCCGGTGGCAACGTGCCGAGGAACCCCGGCAGTGCCGGGCTGCCGAGCGCGCCCGCGAGGATGCCGAG
>JADZDM010000019.1 GCA_020851035.1 Gemmatimonadaceae bacterium
AGCTGCAGCATGCCCAGAATGCCGTACTGCCCCTGCTCTGGCTTGCCGTACCACGCATTGCGCTCGAGCAGCTCGAAGGCGGCGGGATCCCGCAGCCCCCCTTTGCTCGCCCACTTCTGGAGCGCGCGATACACGATCAGCGGCCGTGCACTCGGCGGCGAGAGACTCGGCTCCGTCTCGGCATCGATCGCGGCCGGGGGCATGATGTAGCGCGCAACCGGGGCCGTCCCGAAGGACCTCCCGAGCGGCACCCGCACACGGTCGCCCTCGAGAACGAAGTCCGTCCCCTCGGCCCACTCCGCGCCAGGGCGCAAGATGTTCGCGGCGGCACTCGCGGCCTTGAGCTCCGTCCGCCCCATCGGGAAGCAGTACGTCCCCGGCTCACGACCCGGGAAGCGCCACGTCTGGCCGTCGTCCTCGGACACCAGCACGCGCGGGGGGCCATAGAGCACGCTCGCGAACGGCATCGCCGCCCACTCGTGATAGAGCTCGCTCTGCGCCTCCGTCATCCACGCGTACCAGTCCGAGACGGTGACATCGAGGTCGGTCTCGGGCCGATCCGCGTAGCGCCGGCAGCGGTCGAGGAGGTCCGCGCGATCGTACAGGGCCATGGCGATCAGCCGTCCACGTCGTCGTCGTCACCCGCGAGGTCGGCCGCCGCCCGGCGCACCGTCTCCTCATCGATGCCTTCGTCATCATCCTCGAACTCCGCGAGGTCGAGTGTCGCGGTCTCCGCCACGGGGGCGGCCACCGGCTGCAGGACCGCCGTCTTCGACGCGGCCGCGGCCCGACGAGGCACGCTCACCCGCGGCCGACGCTCGGCCTCGTCCGCGAAGCCCGACGGCACCAGGTCGCTCCGGCCCCGCTGGAACGTGCCAGACAGCGCCTCGTCGAGCCCGAAGTTGTCGTCATCGATCGGCCGGCCGGTGGGCTTCACCCAGGGCTCGGTCCCGAGGATGGCGACCACGCGCTGCGTGCGCTGCGGCTGCAGGCCCAGTGCCCAGGGATCCCCCTTCGCGGCGAAGGCGGCGATCCGCCAGTCCTGCGGCGGCATGCCGGCCAAGGCGAGCGCGGTGCTGGTGGGCGCCATCCCATCGGCCTGTTCCTTGTAGAGCGCCTTCATGTGCTCGAGCACACGTCGCTCCCACTCCAGCATCGCGCGGCGCAGCTCACCGACGTAGCGGCGCCAGTCGATCACCAGCCGCCACGGGGTGAGCCGTGGAATGCTCATGTATTGGATCGGCACCGACACCGGTGCGGGCACGCTCGACACCACGTCGACGATGCCCTTGCTCACGGTGTCGAGGATCACGGTCCACTCCCGGCGGAACTCATCGAAGACCAGCACCGTCTCGCGGAACTGCTTCACCTTCGTCGACATGCGGGTGGTCTGCAGGTCGCTGGCGCTGATCGGCTGTTGACCGGTGAACGTCTTCTCGGCGGGCTGGCTCATGGGGTGTCTCAGAACAGGGTTAGAACGCGACGAGCGTGCGCTCGCCGCGTGGCGTCGAGGCGGCGGCCTGCGCGTCCGCATCGTCCTCGTCGAGGAACGCCGCGTCCACGGCGTCCCAGTCCATCGCATCCTCTGGCCGCGCGGTCGGGAGATGCGAGATGTCGGCGCGGCCCGCATCCTCGCTCAGCAAGTCGACGAACTGCGTGTCGAGCCAGCGCAGCAGCTGCGCGTTGAAGGCGCGCTCGGTCGCCTTGCGCGCGCGCTGCACATCGGCTGGCGTGCGGCGCGCCCAGTCCGTGGTCGCGGTCCGCAGCCACTCGCGCAGCCGGTCCCGCTCGCGCAGCAGCGCAAGCGTGCGGGTGTCGACCACCGCCCACGGCAGCGCCCCCGGCGCGGGCGCCTCGATGGCGCGCCCGAACTCGGCCAGGACGCGCTGCTCCGTGCGGTTCAGGTGCCGCACGTGCCCGCCGCCGGTCCCCTGCACGATGACTTGCGGGAGGGCGAAGGCGTCGAGCTCACGGAAGAGGGCCCACTGGCGCGCAGTGATCGACGGCGGCAGCACGTGCGCCGGGTAGACGAGGCGCTGGCGGGCCGGGCTCCACGTCGCCGCGGCGCGAGGATGGGGCCCGAGCAGCTCGTCGAGGAGCGATTCGCCGAGCGGGTCGTGCGCGCGTTGGCGTCCGAGGACCGCGCGCGGCACCATCTCGGCAATCACGAGCCGCTCCACTGGCGCCCAGGGATCGCCCGGTTCGTAGTAGCAGTGGAGCCAGTGCAGCGTCTCGGACGGCGGCGCGAGCTGCGCCAGCGCCGCATTCGCGGCCGCAACCGCGCCGTGCGGCGCGTCCGCAGTGCGCCCGACCGAGACGCGCACGGTCAGTCCGCCGGGTTGGCGCCGATATGCACCAGCGACGGGCCGTCGATCGCCTCGAGCGTGGCGACGTAGGTCGTGCCGGTCACGCCGGCGTCGGCGTCGAGCATCACGCACAGCTCGCGCACCTTCGCGAGCAGGCGGTTGTACTGCTGACGCACGATGCGGGTCTCGGAGCCCGCCGGGTGCGTCGACCGGACCTTGATGATGCGGAGCGCCATCGCGCCTCCAGACGTAGGGTGGGCGTCGGGCTGACGCCCCGCCGGCGGTCACCGGCGGAGCGCACAGGGCCGACTTACTGGCGCTGCTTGTTGGACTCGTACGCGATCGCGCCCGGGTTCACCGTGACCGACTGGCACGGGTAGTCGAGCGAGAACACGAACGCATGCTTGTCCGGGATCTTGTCGCCATCCTCCCAGCCCGGCTCCGTGGGATCCGGCAGCAGGACCATCTTCGCGCGGGCCTTGCGGTCGTAGCCGATCGCGTAGCCCGGGAGCATCCGGCGCGGGCTGGTGATCTTGACGCCACGCGCCTTCACCTGCCCGTCGAGCTCGAGATTGAACGCGTCGGAGAAGCGCAGACCGGCCTGCATCTGGTCGTACATGTCGTTCTCGACCTGCTGATCGAGCAGGAGGTCGGTCAGCTTGCCGCCGCGGTTCTCGATCGCCTGCTTCAGCCGGCGGTAGCTCACGTTCGTGAAGCGGCCGGCGGCCTCGTTCGCGTACCCGATCTTCCAGTTCTCGACCACCGTGCGGTCGATGCCCTGCAGGCTGTTCGCCTTCAGGCAGTCGAGCCAACC
Source organism: Gemmatimonadaceae bacterium (assembly GCA_020851035.1). Taxonomy (NCBI): domain Bacteria; kingdom Pseudomonadati; phylum Gemmatimonadota; class Gemmatimonadia; order Gemmatimonadales; family Gemmatimonadaceae; species Gemmatimonadaceae bacterium. The sequence goes on from JADZDM010000019.1 coordinate 3,121, forward strand.
CGACATGGCCTTGTTGTAGTCGGTGTGCGCGAGCGTGGTGTTGCCCATCGAGTTCGCGAACACGATGGCATCGTTGACGTTGACGTCGACGGCGGCCGCGAACGTGAGGCCGATCCGGGCCACACCGGCGACCGTGGTCACCGACGTGATCCGGGCGATACCGAGCAGGGCACCGGCCCGCACGAAGGCGACGCGCTCCTTCACGCGGAACAGGTTGGCGATGTAGCCGCCGTCCTGGATGTCCGCCTGGTTGTACCCGTTCTTCAGCTCGAGGACCTGGGTGAGCGTGTTGTCGCCGCTGACCACGGCCGACACCAGCGCCTTGATGCCGCTGCTCGTGCCGTAGAAGTCGTCGGCGACCCGGCGCTTGATCGCCTGGATCTTCTTCTTGCCCTGGAACTTGAACTGGTTCACCAGCATGGCGCTCTTCGAGCGCTGGTCGATCATCTTCGCGGTCTTGGTGACCGTGAAGCGACCGTTGTACATCACCCACGAGAACGACGCGTCGACCACGCCGACGCTGGTCGGCTCGGCCTCGTAGTCGCCTTCCTCGATCGAGGCGATGCCGGTCTCGTCGTACACGTCGATCGGGGCCGTGATCTCACGCGTGGACCAGTCGGCGTCGAACTTCGTGAACTCGGAGAGGGCGTCCCACTCCTCGAACATCGTGTTGAGCGCGACGCGCAGCGGGAGCTGCACCTTGCGCCACAGACCATTCAGGTCCGTCGTGCGGGTGGGGCTGTAGGCCTGTTCAGCCATGGCGGATTACCCTGGTGCGGGTCAGCGGCGCTTGTGCGCCGCGATGATGGCGAGCTGCTCGTCGAGGGGGAGCGCCTCGAAGGCGTCCTGCTCCTCTTCGGTCTGTGGCAGCTTGCGGGGGACAGCGCCGGCGGGGCCGGCGGTGACAGCGGGAGGGGCGTGCGGGACGGGGGCAGGGGCCAGGCCGGCCGCCTGCAGGCGTTCGGCATTGGAGGCCTTCACGGTCTGGAGTCCCGCCTGCTGCTGCGTGACATGCGCGAGCAACCGCGCGCGCTGCTGCAGCACGGCGACGACCCGCTCGACATCGCACACGATCTCACCGGCCTTCACATCCTCGGCCGGGTCGTCGTCCTCGGCGACGTAGAAGTACTCGCGCGGATTCGCCGCCAGCTCGGCGGCAAGGGCCGTGGCGATCGTCTCGTCACCCAAGCTGGCGAGCGTGGGCTCCTGCTGGGCGAGCGTCGTGACCACCGTGCGCAGATGCGCCTCGGCCGTCTGCGGCTCCAGTCGGACCGGGGCGGCCGGCGGCGTCGTCGTCGTCGCGGCCGCGGCCGGGGCCTTCGCGTCGTACAGCGCCTGTGCACGCTTCAGCTCGAGCGATGACTTCGAGCGCTCGAAGTTGTCCAGGAACTCGGCGACCTTCTCCGGCCCACCGGCCAGCAAGGCGTCGAACTCCTCGAGCACCGCCTTCGCCTGGATGACGTCGGGGTGCGTGGTGACGCCGCGCTCGACGCCCTCGGTGTAGCCCTTCTGCTTCGCGGTTTCGAGTCGCTGGTGGAACGACCCCTGATGCGCGATGCCCTGCTGGATGGCGCGTTCGACCCACGGCAGCGACTCGACCGGGATCACGAGCGCACCGTCGGCGGTGCGGGTGGCGCCGCGGATGGCATAGTCCTGGCCGTCCGCGCGCACCATGTACGGCGCCGGTGCAGTCGCCGTGGCCGCGGGTTCCGTCGGCGCCGGGACCGCGGGATCGCCGGGGGCGGCGGGCGCGGGCGTCGGAGGCGCGGAGGGCGGGGCGGCGTCGGGGGCTGGTGCGGCCGGCGCGCTCGTCGGCTCGGACTCGCCGTGGAAGCCTTCGTAGACCTCCTCGGACGGGTCGAGCTGGAACGCGTCGAGCGGGTCAGTGACCGACGTCGCGGTGGCGGACTCAGAACCGGTTTCCATAGGGCGGGACAGTGGAGGGAGACGGTTGCACTTACACGGGTACAGCGGGGGCAGCGGGCGCCGTCGACACGTCGCTCATCGACTCCGGCGCAACGGGCTCGGTCGATCCCTCCGCGGTGGCGGGCGGGATGACGGTCTGCATCGCGGCCTGCGCGGCCTGCTGTTCGGCCACGGTCTGGATCCCGGCGGCAGCGCGGGCCCGCTCGTACTCCTGCTGCACGGCGGCGCGCCACGGCACGGGGTGCCGGGTGAAGCTGGTGCCCGACATGCAGCGCGCGAGCTCCTCGAGCCGCACCGCGGCGACCGTCGGGAGGTCATCGACCGGGAGCGGATCGAACACCAGCGCAGCCGCCGCCTGCATCGCCTCCGGCGTGGGTGCGGCCTCCGGGTCGTCCGCGTCGAATCCCTCGTCCCACTGTGCGAGCTGCCGGCGGATCCGCTGATAGTGCGGGTCGTCCTGGACGCCGAGCAGCCCGCCGACACCACCACGCCACACGTTCTTGAATTCCTGCGCATTGAGCACGCCGGCCTTCAGCGCGTACTCCGCCACCGCTACCTTCGCACTCGGCGCCATCATGGAGAACGAGGACTTCGACAGGCGCACGTCCTGGAACCCGTCGAGGTCCTGCCCGCGCCACTCGCGCTCCTTGTACGCGCCGTCATCGCCGACGAACTGCGTCGTGTGGGGCCCGGTGTAGAAGGTGCGCACGAGGTTCGCGGCGATCATCCAGCCGCGCACGATGCCATCGGCCGTCGCCTGCTTCACGTCGGAGAGCCCGACCTGCACCTGCTCGATGAGCTGCTGGGCGTGGAACCCCGAGGTGACGCCTTTCGGGTTCGTACCCTGGGCGACCGCCTGGAGACCGCTCTCGTCATCGAGCTCGCTGGTGACGTTCGCGAACATCAGCAGCGCCGACTCCGGGAAGTTCGGCACCGACTCGGTGACTGGCGCCCCGACCGCCGGGTTGTACGGCAGGTAGTCCCCCAGCGCGCCACCACTCAGGTCCTGCGCGGCCGTCGGGGACGTCAGCGGCACGAACACCTTGCGACGGTTGAAGCGGTCGAGATGCTCGAGGAAGCTGCCGAGCAGCTGCGCGCGCACCTCGTTGCCGGACCCGAGCAGCGACATCAGGCCGACGCCATACGGATCGGACAACCCCTCCGCGAACTGCTTGAATTGGTCGACAGGGATGGGCAGCGGGCGCGGATACCCGCGCGTCGTGTCGCACCACGAGGTGCGCGCCAGCACCACGTCGCTGCCCAGCGTCACTAGGCAGGCGCCACGCGGGTACTCCTGGCTCATGAGCGCGTAGGTGCACAGCACGAAGCCGAGCCGCTCCGGGTTCGCCTGCCCGTCCAGCTCCACGCCGGCCTCGTCCCGCACCCCGTCGGGCAGCAGCGACGCGGCGCCATCCGGGCGATCCTCGAGCGCACGCTTCACCGCCTCCAGCGAGAGCTCCGCGGCCGCGGACGGATACAGCGCGCGGATCTCGCGCCAGGACAGCAGCGTGCCCACCTGCACCATCGCCGCCTCGGCGACGGACTGCGCCGTCATCGGGAACAGGCGCACGTGGTTGCCGTTGAGCACGTCGACGCGGAGCCCAGGCTTCCACGTGAGCCGTGCCTCGCTCGGCTCGTTGGTGAGCTGCACACCGTCGGTGTGGACGTACCGCGTCACCGGGGCGTCGGGCCACGGCAGGCGAGCGGTCGTGGGTGGCCCGAGCGGCGCACCGGTCGCGGGATCCGGCGCCGCTGGCACGAGCACGTCGCGGTCGAGCGCATCGGCGACCGTGGTGGCCTGCGCGGACGCCATGATCGTCAGCGGTTCGGCGCCCCCGCGGGCGGGCTCCACCGACCATCGCCGGAAGGCCGAGTCGTACGTGCACGCCATATCGATCGCGCGCCCGATGGTCTCGAGGTCGTTGTAGCCGGTCGCCGATCCGATCACGCTCAGCAGCCGGCCGGTGAACTCGGCCGCACTCCGCGCCTTCGGGTCGTCGCGCTCCGGTGTCACCTCGGGCGCCGGCGGGTCGGACAGCAGCGTCGCCTTGAGGCGCCGGCACAGCCGGGCCGCCTTGTTCAGCGACGGCGGCACGGCGGCGGAGCCGATCGGCACACGCACGGTCCATTCATGCTTGTCGAGATCCGGCTGCCACAGCCGCACCCCGGTGAGGCCGGCGCGTCGCCACTTGTTCGCTTTCCAGCGGGCGCGGCGCGCCTTCATTTTCGCCTCGGTGGACTGCCACATCGCGCGCGCGCGCTTCGCCGCCTCGAGCGGCGCGAGGTCGAGCAGCTCGCCCTGTGTGGGACGTGTCCCCGCCGCGGGCGACGGGGCAGCCGCCTCCGGCCGCGCCGGGCCGCTCGCAGAGGTGGTCGATTCCAGTAGCTCCTCGCTCATACGAACGCCTCATCGGGGTCAATGCCTTCGGCCAGATCGACCGCCAGGGCGGTGATGTCATCCTCCGTCGGTGGCCGCCGCAGCCGCCGCAACCGCTTGCGGGCCTCGCGCGCCAGCTGCCGCTCAAGTGCCTGGTCCCCATCGGCGAAGGTCGCGATCGCCGACAGCAGCTCCGGGTGCAGGCCGTCGGTGATCGCCGGGATGTCCTGGGCACTCTCGGCGGCCGCGCGCGCGGCAGCCGGTGCGGCGGACGTCAGCGCACGCACCAGGGTGCGGAGGTGTGTCACCTCACGCGAGAGCGCCGTGGCCGCGCCGGCCTCGCGGGCGAGCTCCTCGAACTGCTGGCGACGGATCCACATCACTCGAGCACCGAGCGCGGGGGCTGCGCCTTGAGGTCGTTGAACTCCGCCTGCGCTTCCTTGCGCAGAATGATGCCGACGCGCCGCTTCGCCTCGGCGATATCGGTCCGCTTGCCGTAGAGCTTCGGCGTGCGGAGCGCCTCGTCGGTGAGGATCTCCGCCAGCAGCGCCTTCAGCTCGGCGAATCGAATGCGGAGCGCGACCGGCTCAAGGTCGAGCGGCCGGCGGTGCCGCAGCACGGCGATGCGCGTGGCGGTATCGAGGGCCCAGGTGTTTTGGTTGGCAGGGAGCTCAGTCGCGTCCATCGTCGGGGAGCAGTGTGAGAGTGTGGGACGGGCGACGGCGCAGCTCGCGGGCGTAGCACTCGGCCAGCCGCGCCGCCACCACGGGCCGCCAGTCCCCCGCCTCCACGCGCTGGACCTGTGACCAGCTCCGGATGGCTGCGGCGCGCTGCGCCTGCCGCAGCGACCAGCCCAGCGCGGCCCGCACCCGGCGCAGCTCGCGGCCCAAGGTGTGTGCGGCCGACTGCACCTCCAGTGCGTGACGCGCCCGGAGCGCGGTCACGGTCTGGACGCTGGCGCGCGGGTCCAGCACGGTCACGGGTACATCACTCCGTCACCTCGTGGAACTCGCGCGCGTCCCGCGGTACCCGCAGCCCGTCCCGTCCCTGGTGTGCGTCCGGCGCCTGGGGTCGGGCCGCCCGTCGGCGGCGCTTCTTCTGCGGGTCCACGCCCGGGTGGCGATCGACCGACGATGCCGGCAGTGCGCGGAGCCGCGAGCGCGGGCCGACGTGCACGGCCACGTTCATCAGCGCGTCGTAGGCGTGGTCATCCCCGTCCGTGTCGACGTCCTCGTCAGGGCGGTCCGGATCGACCTGCAGCGCCGGCAGCGAGCGGACGCAGTACCGCGCGCGCTGCTGCACTACCAGCTGTGGCGCACACCAGGGCGGCACCGTGCCGTCCGGCGCGCGCGGTCCCCACGCGAGCAGCTCGTGCAGCAGCGCGTACTTCGAGGCGCGCGACCCCGGCCCCTTCGCGCCAGGCACCAACGCCGGCGCCCCGTCGCGGAGCTGCTCGTGCAGCCCCGCCGCGAACGCGTCGATGAGCCGCTCGGCGCCGGTCTGCTGATTCATCTGGTCGTCGTACAAGATCATGGCCGGCCGTGGCAGGTGGCGCGTCACGTGCATGATCGCCTTCGCCGCCGGCTTGGCGTACAGCTGCGAGAACGGCAGATCCGCGACGACCTCGATCCGGTCCGGCAGGACCGCGCAGAGCACGTACGCGCCCTTGCGGTACCCCCAGTCGAGGCCCGCCAGCCACTGCGCATCGCGGAGGTGATGCAGGTCGTTCGGCACCACATGGACGTCGCGGCTCCACTCGGTGAACGCCTGCCCGTCGAAGGAGTCCCAATCGCCGTGCAGATACGCGCGGCGCAGTCGGTCCGGCAGGCCGGCGAGCATCGCCGCGTAGCTCGCCGCGTTGTGCGGGTTGTCCGTGACCAGCGCCCGCACGAACGCGAACGCATCGGCGCCGAAGGCCTCGCGGAGGTTCTTCGTCTCCTCCAGCTCGAAGGCCCCATCGACAAACACATCCTTGACCCAGGCGTGGCCCTTGGATCCGGGGTTGGTCGTCGCGACGAAGGGGGTGTGCTCGATGCCAGGCCAGCGCAGAGAGCCGAGCAGCTGCATGATGACATGCACGCTCGACCGCGTCAGCTCGTCGACGAGGACGGCGGCGAACTCGGAGCTGAGGTACTTGCCGGTGTCGTCGAGATTGCGGAAACACACCGTGCCGCCGCCGTACTCGGGGCGCAGGCGGAATTCGGAGTCGGCGACGTTCCACGTCCCGAGCCACTCCGGGTAGCGCTCCTCGACGCGGCCGCGGCGGGCCCGCGACAGTTGCCGGTCCTTGAGTGCGGGGAATGTTTCGCAGAAGACGCCGACCCGCACCCCGACATGGCCGGCCGCAGCCCACTGCGCCAGCAGCACGATGGCGAGCCAGCGGAGGAAGAACGATTTTCCGCCGCCCCGCGCGCCGCCGTACAGCGTGAATCGGGTGTGCTGGGCGGTGGTGTAGGCGAGACACTGGCGCGGCTCGAACCGCACCAGCTCGGAGAGCCGGACGACCTCCGGTGCGGCCGCCATCACCCAACCGCCTGCACGAGGAGCAGCGTCGCGAGCATGGCGCCGGCCACCAGCAGGGACCAGTCTCCCGCCGGCGTGCGCCTCACAGCGGCGTGCCCAGCTCGTACGGGCAACAGCGATTGTCGCCGAGCACGCGCGGGCCCCAGAGGACGGTGGTGGGGGTCGGCCATCCGAGCGGGTAGAACACGATCGTCACCCGGTCAGCCGGCGAGACCGCGCGGGCCGCCGGCGTGGCGTCGACGTGCCACAGCTCTTCGCGCTGGCCCGGCTCCTCGGCGCCGGTGGACGGGTCGATCCGCGCGAGCCAGAGCCCGATCCGCCGATGCGGATCCTGCCGGCACTCCTCGACGGTCGTCTCGATCACGCGGTAGCTGCTCACCGAGGGGCGACCGTCGGGCAGCTCGCGCGCCTGGCGCTGGCCCCGCGCGATCTCCTCCGGGCTCATTGCCACGCCAGGACGACGAGCGCCGCGGTGGCGAGCAGGCACCAGAGCACCCGGTCCCGGTGTGCGTGTGTCGGCATGGCGGCCCCGGCGTCGGAGGGTGCGAGTACGCGCGATAACTCCACGAGGGTAGCCAGCCCGAGCGTCAGGCGCTACCGCTGAGCCGCTCGACGTCCACCAGCAGGCGAGTCCGCACCTCACCGGTGTGGTCGACTTTGTCGGCGTAGTGCGGCGACAGGATCGCGGCGTACCAGCGGCACGCATCCCACTGCAGGCGGCTCCGCATCACCACCTCACCGCGGACCCGCGGCTGCCCCTTCGCGTCGATCACGACGTCGGCGTTCGACGCGAAGGCGGCCCGCATCCCCCGCTCCGCGAAGGAGTCCGCCTGCCGCTGGCGCGCGCGCGCGAATGCGGCTTGGTGCTCGGGGGCCGCATCGCACCAGGCGTAGAGCGCGTCGGTGTGTAACACCTCGGCGATACAGGCGTCGCCCACGAGCTCTCCCGCGGCGACCCGCCCGAGGACACGCACACACTTGTCGGGGGTTGATGAGGCGGGGTCCGTGGTCTGCACGCTGGCTGGGACGCCCGCGGTCTTGGCGCGCCGGCTCTGGCGCACCGGCTGGCCGGGTCCAGGGGCGGGCTTCCGCGGCCGACCGCGCGTCGGTGGGGGCTGTTGTGGAGCCATGTCGCATCTCACTGGCAGGGGGCTGGCGCGTACTCGCGAGTGCGCGTGACTCAGGATAGCACCTCAGTGGCCGGCGCGACTGGTGCGGACGGGTGAGCGAGGTCGTGCCCGACCGCTGAGCCACCACCCCAGCGCGATTGCGAGACGTAACGCCTCGGTCTATGCTTGCTTCCACTGCACGGGCGAGTCCTCGCGACAACGCGTCGCGGGGCGAGCCCCCGACGATGGAGCGAGACACGATGAGTGCCCCTGGCGGTCCCCACGACCCGGCGACAGGCCCCACCCCGGTCCCGACGGAGACGGTCCCCCCACACCACCTGAGCGTGGACGCGATCGTGGACGAGATCGCGAGGGAGGCGCAGCTGGCCTCTTGGCGCGGCGTGGACATGGGCGCCCTTCGCACCATCACGGGCCGCGTCCTGTGCCGCCACATGCGACGGATCCCGCCGCCGGTGATGCCGCCCGCCGAGTACGAGTGGGCGCGACTGGTGGGCGGGATCGAGTCCGCTGCGGTCGAGGGCGACCGCGCGAGGGGAACAGCGCTGTTCGAGCGGCTGGTGGCCTGCCTCGAGGCGATGCGTGTGGCGGCGTTCCGCGCTGGTCAGGGACTGCCAGCCGCCGAGCCGGAGGGCTGGTGATGCCGATTCGCTTCAGCGCCATTCGCGACGGCGAGTGGACGGGCCGCACGCGCCTCCCGGCGACGTGGTCGCGGTTCAAGCAGCCGTACGCGAAGGTACTGGTGAACCTGCAGGCCGAGGTTGACCGCATGCACGGACGGAACCCGGTGATCGCCATGGACATCGGACCGGAGCACCTCCGGCGCGATGGATCGCTGTACGCCGACGCGCGGCCGGCGACGTCACGGGTGTTGCTGACCTTCGAGCGCAGCATCGGCGGCGCGTGGCGCGAGCTCCGCTTCCCGTGCTGGAAGTACCTCGGCTGGCAGGAGAACATCCACGCGATCGCGCTCACGCTCGAGGCGCTCCGGGCCGTCGAGCGACACGGCGCCGTCGAACAGGACCAGCACCTCCGCGGCTTCGCGGCCCTCGGCGCCGGCGACGAGAGCAGTCATCGCGCCGTGAACACTCAGGCGCTCGCGCTCTCCCCGGAGCGCGCGGCGCGGATCCTCGTCGAGGCGCATCCCACGATGGGCGCGAGCGCCGGCGGGATGGGAATCGCCGTGCTCGCGCAGGCGATGCTCGACCGGTCGGCGAGTGCGGGCATGTTGACGCTCGCGCAGGAGTCACGCGCGGCCGCACACCCGGACAAGGGTGGCGCCGATGGGCTATTCGCGACGGTGAACGCGGCGTTCGAGGTGCTCCAGGCCTATCATCGGAGGCGGGAGTGACGCGACGACGCACGAGCGCGAACCTGCTGCCCCCCGACGACGGCACACGTCTCGGGGTGCGGCCGCTCCGCCCGGGGCACGTCTCGCAGGTGATGCGCATCAGCGGCCAGGCGTCGGTCCTGGCCGCGTTCCACGCCCTCGGCGCGGAGGGGCGCGGGCGGTTCCTCCGGCGCGCGATCGTCCTCGCGGCGCGCGAGACGGCTCAGCCGACGAAATAGCCGATCAGGAATCCGGCCAGCCACACCAGCACCGCATTCGCGACCCAGACCAGGCGCCGCTCGCGGGCCGCGGCGGCGACCCGTGCGGCATCGTTCGGGTCCGGAGGAGAGGGTGGCATCAGGCGGAGTCTCGCGCGGCGCGCCGCAGGGCGGTAGTCCGTCATCGCCGCGAGCCCTGGCGTGCGCGTGGGGCCCGGGGCTGTGGTGCCGGCAGGTCGGGACGCGGCACCACGATGAGCGTCTGTGACCAGTCGGGCGCGTCCTCGTAGGTCCACGTGACGGTCCGCAGCACGCGCGGTCGGTCGTCCTCGAGGATGCCGGCCGCGGTGAGCGCATCGAGCAGCGCCGCCTCCGCGTTGTCCCCGTCGACCGAGTGCGGGTGCTCGAGCGGGCCGCGCAGAATCACCGTCAGCTGCACCGGTCCGGGGAAGGGTGGCGCGCCGCGATGCTGCTGGCGGAGCGCCGGCACGGCGGTGGCGGCCCACGCCGCCGCGGCCGCGGACTTCCGCACGCCGGCCGGCTTCGCACGGTGACACACAGGGCACCGCGGCCCCACCGTGACCGGGATGCCGTGATTCTTCCCCGAGGCCACTCGGCCGAGCAGGTGATAGACCGCGAGGGCGCCCGCAGGCGGCTCGATCGGCGCCGGGGGCGGCTCGATCGGCGCCGGGGGAGGCTCGGATATGGGCGGTGGCGCGATCGGGGCAGGGCGGCGTCCTGCCGGCGCGCCGCGCAGGATCCGGATCGCATCGACCAGCGTCACCCCGTACTGGCGCTGCAGCGCCGCGAGCTGCTGGTCGAGGGTCAGCATGGCGACGTCTCGTGCAGCAGCTGCCGGGCAAGGGCCGGCGAGTAGCGCCGACAGTGGATCAGGTCCGTGAGGTACGCCGGGGTGATGCCGACCGGCCGCGCGAACTCGGCCTGCAGCTCGTGGCGCGCGAAGAGCTCGGCGATGATCGCGGTCGCGAGCGCGGAGACGGCGGCCTTGCGCGCCTGGGCCATCGCCCGCTCGGCCTGGGCGAGCTCCTGCACCGCCGCGTCGAGACGCAGCCGCGCGCTGAGTGCGGTGTCGGCGCTCACGCGGCCACCCGCTTCGCCAGCTCGGCGGCTTCCTGGAGGATCGACGAGAGCGACCGTCCGGTCCGGCGCCACTCGGTGATCATCGACTCAGGGATGGCACGGTGCAGCGCCGCCAGGGCGACCGGGTCGTCCTCCGGGCGGGCCGGGATCCCGCGCAGCCAGAGCGACGCGGAGCGCAGGCCGGCGAACCCGGAGCACGCGCAGTCCGGGGCGACGAAGATCCAGTGGTCCGTGTGGGTGCCGGCCGCGATCTCGTAGACGGGCATCCGCTGGCATACCGGGCACGGATCGTCCTCGCGACACGACCACCGCGTCCGCGTCGGCGCGTGGGCGTCGCGTCGCGACTGCCCCACCTCGGCGAGGTGCCGGATCTCGGCGTCGATCTCTCCCGGGTCCGGCCAGTGGTCCTTCGACCGCGTGAGGACGCTGGTCGCGACGTAGCGAATCTGCTCCGGGGTGCAGCTGCGGAAGCACCAGGCGGTGGCGAGGAACTCGGCCCGCTCATCCTGCCACTGCGGGCGCTTGCGGCGCGGGAAGCGTTCGCGCCACCACTGGAGCGCGGCGGTCGTCGCCCCGGCCACCTCGTCCCGCGGACGCCACTCGGGGGGCCTCATGCTGCCGCCCCGGGTGTGTGCCGAGCGGCGGGCGGCGTGTCGACGTCGCGCGGAGTCTGGTGTAGAACTCCCACACTCACACTCTTCCATCGCTGTAGAACTACAGTACTACCGTTACGTACCGTACCGTTAGCGGTGTCACACGACCCGCACATGCTGTGTGTGTGCGGCGCACTGTGAGGCGCACTGTGAGGGGAACGTGAGGCGCATGTGGGGCGCATGTCACTGGTCACGGTTGGCCTCCCGGCGCGCCTTCATGCGCGCACGGTGCGCCTCGTTTTCGCGGATCGGTGCGCCGTTGTACTTGTCCCACGAGCGCAGCACACCATCCGTGCACAGGTGTGACCGGATGGCCTTGTCCAGCGCGCCAGACTTGCCGCGCCAGACGGCCCACTCTTCGAGTGTGAGGCTCTGGACCGCGCGCAGGTCGCCCGTACGCGCGTGCGTGGAGCACTCGGCCAAGACGGCGACGACGTGCCCGACGGCCTTCGCGATGTCGCCCCTGCAGCACTCGGCTGCGATGGCATGCACTGACGGGTCGTTCTTGATCGTGGTCGCCACGCGGATCCAGTTCACCGGCGCCCTCCGGTCTTCGCCGCTGGCTTCGGCGCGGGCGGCACCAGCGAGCTCGCGAAGGTGATCAGCAGGTCGAGGTCGGCCCGCTGGATCGTCGGCACCGTGTCGGCCGCCAGCGCGTCCCCGATGCGGGCCACCGCGGACGGCACCAGGTCCGCCGGGACCGGCGTCGTGAGCTGCTGCCGCCCGAGCCAGCCCACGGCCTGCCGGATACACCACTGGGTGGCCGCCGGCAGGTCGGCGAGCGCGCCGCGCCGGGTGCGGAGCTCCTGCAGCTGCTCGAGCGCCATCAGGGCCCTGTCGCAGTGCAGGGCGTGGGGGTCGTGTCCGGGCTCACGCGGCCGTCCTGGCGTACAGGAGGTGGGTGACCCCGCCGAGCAGCCGGGACGCGCACGACACCTGCCGGCGCACCTCGAGGTGCTGGATCGCCACCGTCGCCTGCACCAGGGTCAGGTCGGCCGCCTCGGCCAGCTCGGGCAGCCGGGCCCCGATCCCGACCGGGACGGCCGCCAAGAGCCGGGCCGCATCGCGGGAGACAGCGCGGGAGACACGAGCATTGGCCGGGCGCGCGCCAGCGCGGGCCGCCCTCGGCGAGGACGCCCGTCGAGATTGCCCCCCCACCGGCGTGAGCTGCCTGTTAATCAGCGGGTCGGGGGTTCGAGTCCCTCCTCGGGAGCTGTTGAAATCGCTGTGAAGCAACGACTTACGCAGAACGCCCCACCGGATCCCGGTGGGGCGTTCTGCGTGTGGTCCCCGCAGGA
>JADZDM010000020.1 GCA_020851035.1 Gemmatimonadaceae bacterium
AGCTTATCGCAGCTTACCACGGCCTTCATCGCCTCTCTGTGCCCAGGCATCCCCCACATGCCATCTCTCGCTTGACCTCCCGTACCGGTCAAGCCGTGCATGCGCATTCATGCACACTGCAATCACTCAATCGCGAATCGACACGGTTGCCCGTGCCCAGTCGACGATGGGATTCACTTCCCACGATTTCCACACTCATTCCATTGTCAAACAGCGTCCGCTGAACGGCGCATCCAACACGCCCCGCACAGCGTCCCGGGCCATTGTCCCGGGGAGTCTGAATAAAGTAGTGGACGCCAGCGCAGGGTCAAGGGGCTCCGCTCGACCTCACGGCGCCACGGTAGTAGCCTCCGGACACACATGACCGCACATACTGCCCTGCCCATCACGACGCTCGCCTCCCGCGGCGCCGAACGCATCCTCCGCGGACACCCCTGGGTCTTCCGCTCCGACATCGCCACCGCCCCGCGCGTCCCCGCCGGACTCACCGACCTCCGAGGCCCCGGCGGCCGCAAGCTCGGCACCGCCCTCTTCAGCCCCACCTCGGAAATCACCATCCGACGCCTCGAGGCAAACCCGGACATCCCCGTCGATGCCCGCTGGTGGCACACCACCCTCGAGCGCGCCATCGCACGCCGGGCCCCCCTCGCGCGCGACGGCAACGCCTATCGCCTCGTCCACGGTGAAGGCGACGGCGCCCCGAGCCTCGTCGTCGATCGCTACGACGACGTCCTCGTCGTCCAGCTCCTCAGCGCCGGCCTCGAGACGCAGCGCGCGCACATCGTCGCCGCACTCCAGGCGCTCCTCACCCCCACCGGCATCCTCGCGCGCAACGACCCCGCCGTGCGCAGCCGCGAGGGACTCGACCGCACCGTCGAGGTGCTCGCCGGCACCGTCCCCGACACGATCCGCGTCACCGAACACGGCGTCCACTACCTCGCCGCCCTGCGCACGGGCCAGAAGACCGGCGCCTTCCTCGACCAGCGCGACAACCGCGCGCTCATCGGCTCGCTCGCGCGCGGCCGCGCCCTCGACTGCTTCAGCTACCACGGCTCCTTCGCCCTGCACCTGGCTCGGCACGCCGAGCACGTGACGGCGGTGGACTCCTCCGCCGCCGCGCTCGAGCGCGTCGCCGCCAACGCCGCCCTCAACGGCAGCACGAACATCACACCCGTCGTCGCCGACGCCTTCGCCTGGCTGCGAGAGGCCCGCGCCAACGGCGACCGCTTCGACACCATCGTCGTGGATCCACCCGCCTTCGCGAAGAACCGCGCCTCGGTGGAACACGCGATGCGCGGCTACGCCGACATCAACCGCCTCGCCATGCAGCTCCTCACCCCCGGCGGCATCATGTTCACCGCCAGCTGCAGCCACCACGTGCACGTGCCCGACTTCCTCGAGGTGCTGGAGTATGCGGCCGCCGAGAGCGGACGGCAGGTCGCGATCCGCACCATCACGCTGCAGCCGCTCGACCATCCCATGCTCCTCACCGTGCCCGAGACGGGCTACCTCAAGGGTGCGCTGCTCGAGGCGATGGACTAGTGGCGTGTTATCGAAGTTCGGAGAGCACGAAGCCGGATGGGGCGCCTGGTTGGCCAGGCGAACACCACAGCAATACCAGCGGTATTACGAGGTTTTCCAACGTCGGCGGGTGGGATGTCACGGCGGCCGACTGCACCCTGAACGTCGTGTCCAGGCCACGAGGCCACGGACCGGCACCCGACGTCACGGCGGCTGCGTGGCTGCGTGGCTGCGTGGCTCATATGTCGGAGCGGGACTGACTGGTTCCCACGGAGCCACGGCGCGCACGGAGGCCACGGAGAACAACAAGGGCGTTGCTGGAACTGCTCGCGTGGATGCGACCGCAGCCTCGCGCACGGAAGTTCCCAAGGAGCCCTTCCAAGGAGCCCTTCCACGGAGCCCTTCTCCGTGGGCTCCGTGATCGCCGTGGCTCCGTGGGAACCCCGATAGCCGAGCCGCGCAGACCACCGGGCATCGCACCCGCTCGCGCACACCGCACGACGATTGCCGGCCACCGCGAGGCGCACCCACACGCCGCCTCAGCGCTGGCAGCGACGGCACCAGTAGGTGGAGCGCTGACCCTGCACCATGCGCGCGATCGGCGTCCCGCACCGCAGGCATGGCTCCGCCGCGCGATCGTAGACGGCGAACCGATCGGTGGCCTCCCCATACTGGTGCCGACCCTGCTGCTCGAAGGCGAGACCCATCGTCCAGCGGATGCCGGCGAGCACACGTTCCACCCGCACCAGCGACAGCCGGTTCGCAGGTGTCCCGGGATGGACGCGCGCATGCCACAGCGCCTCGGCCGCATAGATGTTGCCCACGCCGGCCAGCACCCCCTGGTCGAGCAGCACCTGCTTCACCGGTGTGCGGCGCGACGCGAATCGTGCCCGCAGGGCTGCGGCGTCGAGCGAGGGGTCGAGTGCGTCGGGACCGACCCGGGAGGACGCCGGCTCACCAGCCAGCCGCACCTCGAGCCGCGCCAGGGCCCGGGGATCCACCAGCCACAGGTGCTGCCGTCCGCTGAACGCGAAGTGCGCGCGCGCGTGGCGCGGCGCGGTCCCCGTGCGCGTCACCACCCAGTCGCCCGTCATGCGGAAGTGCACCACCAGTCGCGCGCCGCCCTCGAAGAGCAGCTCCTGCCATTTGGCGACGCGCTCGGCGCGCTGCACCCTCCGTCCCACGAGGCTGGAGAGGCGCGCCTGGTCCACACGCTGGATCGCCGGATGCAGCAGCGTCACGTCGCGCAGCGTGCGGCCCGCGACGTGTGCATCCAGGTAGCGGGCCGCGGCATCGACTTCAGGCAATTCGGGCATGATCCGTGAGCGAAGGCGTTGGGTGTGTTCGCGTCCGTGCCGCGCGCCATGGCACGCCGAACCGGCCGCGCCGTGCAGGAATGTGCGCGCGAACCTTGCGCTGCGCCGCCGGCCGCGACACCTTGCCGCGCACGCTGACCAACGAGACGCCCATGCCGCTGTCGACGCCGACACGCTCGCTCAAGCACGAGTATGCAAATTACGTCGATCTCGAGATCGAGCGGTACAAGGAAACGGTCCCGCGCAGCTCGCTGCTGAAGCTCGCCGACGACGCAGTGGCCTCCATGAGTTCCGGGGCGCAGCTGGAGCTGAGCGAGCTGGTGCTGGTCGACGCGGTGAACGAGTTGATCATGCGGCGCCTGAAGATCCCGGCATACGACAGGTGGCGCCGCAACCGCCTCAAGATCCTCGAGCAGTTCCGGCGCGCGGATCACTGGGGCCTCTCGGCGGCGCAGCACCTGGTGGCGGCCGTGCGCCCGGAAGAACATCCGCATGTGGTGGTCGCCGGCCCGCACGTCGAGGAGCGCACGCTGTACCTCGCCGCGCATGGTGCGCACGTGATCGCCCTCGCGGAACTCGACGAGGAGGATCTCGTGACGCGCGTCCTCGTCTCGGCGGCACAGGCAGGGCTGTCCGGTCAGGTGATCGGCTGCAGCGACGGCCTCGACGAATGGCTCCCGGACGTGCCGGTGCGGGCCGTCGTCTGGCATGCCGAGCTGCTCGCGTCCCTCACGCCCGAGAAGCGCACGCGCGTGCTGGCACACCTGCAGAACGCCACTGCCGCCGGCGGCGTGCACTACATCGAGGGGGTCCCTGCGGCGTCGCGGGCCACGTTCCCGATCCGCTCGCTGATTGCCCAGTACCCGGGCTGGCAGGCCCCCGCCGACACCGGCGACGATGTGATCGTCCTACACAAGCCGCGCGTCGCATAACGACACGACTTGTTCCATGCAGCCGTGTCTATTTGATACGGTTTGGCCATGGGTGACCCAGCCGATACTCCAGAAGTCATTGTCAATGAACGACTTGGACTTCCAGCCGCGCTGGGCACTTCTCGTGCACTGAGCTCCACCAGACACGCGTCACACTGTGGCGCCCCGTGATCCGAGCCTGGCGCCAGCATTCATATATATGTGTGCCCTGCCTCGATCCCGGGATACCGTTCGGGGAGACAGCATGGCGAAGAAGAAGAGTTCGGTTGCGACGGATGAGCCGATGGGCATCGTCATCTCGCGGGGCGCGGAAGTCGATCCCACGCCGACGGTGATGGCGTTCGTCTGGGGGCCTGCCGACCCGGAACAAACCGAGCTGGCAGAGGTCTGAGCGGGACAAGGGTGCGCGCTCGTGGCGCGTGCCTGGCGCGGCGACTCTGAGGTCGCGCCCTGATGGAGGCGATGCCACCCGGTATCGCCTCCATTCTTCTTTCTGCACTGCCGGAACACGACGACGGGGGTGACGCGTGAGCGCCACCCCCGTTTGAACCTCGGGAGACCCGAGATTACATCGCCGGTGCAGGAGCAGCAGCCGGGGCCTTCTTGGAAGCGCGCTTGCCGGCCTTCTTGGCGCCGCGCTTCGCAGCCTTCTTGGCGCCCTTCTTGGCAGCCTTGCGGCCACCCTTCTTGGCAGCCTTCTTTGCGCCCTTCTTTGCAGCCTTCTTGGCGCCCTTCTTGGCAGCCTTCTTGGCGCCCTTCTTGGCGGCCTTCTTGGCTCCCTTCTTTGCGCCCTTCTTGGCGACGCGCTTCGTGCCCTTCTTCGCGGCGCGCTTGGCGCCCTTCTTGGCGGCGCGCTTGGCGCCCTTCTTCGCAGCCTTCTTTGCAGCCATTGGAACTACCTCCAGAACTGGAGTGGTGATGCGGCCCGTGCCTCCCCCGGTGGAGACCGGGCCAAGGGGCCACGCCCGACCGGGCGGGAGGCCCCCATGGCCGACTCCTCACCCGAGGAGCCGACTTCCTGCGCGTGCGGCAATCGTCGCACGCTGAACCCTTCAGACCATCAGCACCTGCTAGACGGCATCACTGAGACTGGTGAACGTGAAATCGCGGGCCTTGACTGCCGGCACCACGATCGGGATCCCGGCGGACCCGCTCTCACTGGCACTGACGCGCTGCGGCTGGCCGAGCGCCTCGATGTTGTTCAGCAAAAAGACGGGTGACTCGTTGAATCGTAAATTCTTGATCGCCCGGGTCACACGGCCGCGCTCGATCAGGAAGGTGCCATCTCGCGTCAAACCGGTGTACAGGATGGTGCGCGGATCGACGGGGCGGATGTACCAGAAGCGCGTGACGAGGATGCCGCGCTCGGTGGAGGCGATCATGTCCTGCACGGACTGCGACCCGCCGGACATCTGCAGCGTCCCCGGGAGCACGACGGGCGCGACGCCCTTGCGGCCCGCCCAGAACCGGTCGTAACCGAGCTCCTTCACGGTGCCGTTCTCGATCCAGGTGACGTTCCGGGTGGGCAGGCCATCGCCGTCGAACGGCACGCCGGGCGCGATGGCGTCCTGCGGGTCGGAGCGCAGCGTGACGCGCTCGTCGACGACCTTGAGGCCGATCTTGGTGCCACCGCCGGGCTTCGAGAAGAAGCTGCGCCCTTCGTCGGCCTGCCGCGCGTTGGTGGCGAAGGCCATCAGCTGCACGAGGTTCCCGACAGCAGTCGGCTCCAGCACGACGGTGTAGCGGCCCGGCTCGATCGCGACGGCGTTCAGCGACCGACGCGCCTTGTCGATGGCGGTGGCGGCGAGGGCAGCACCGTCGATGGCGCCGATGTCACGCGCGGCCGCACCCGCCCAGCCGGAGCCGGCCCCGTCGGCGGTGCGGACGGTGGTCGTGAACGCACAGTCGGTGCTGCGATGGTAAGCGAAGAGCCCGGCCGAGTTCGCGATCGCCGTGGCGGCCGTCACGACTTCGAGATAGCCGGTGGCGCTGAGGCCGGCCGCGCGCGAGGCCTCGGTGACCTTGCGCACGATGTCGGCACGCTGCTGGGGCTCGGCGGCCGCGGTGGCGGCATGGAAGGCGTCGACGCGGGTGTACTGCTGCGGACCGAGTTCGGGCATCAGCTCCGGATCGTCGGGCTGCAGTCGCGCGATGCGCTCGGCCACCTGCACCACCTGGCGCAGTCCCTCGTCATCGAGCCGGTTGGTGCTGGCGGCGCCGACCTTCTTCCCGACGGTCACGCGGACGCGGACGCTGACGTCCTCGTTGTCGCCGGAGGTCGAGACCTGGTTGACGGCGAACCGGGTGTTGCCACGGGCGGAGCTCTGCAGCGAAACGCGGCAGCTGTCGGCCTGCGAGAACCCGACGATGCGCTTCGCCAGCGACTCGGCCTCGGCCTGCGACAGGACGCGGGCGGGCTCGAAGAGCCGGCGCGGCGAGCTGTCGGCTCGCAGGCGTCGGCTCATGCCTTCCGTCCGGTGTTGATGACATTGACCTGCCGGTGCCGCGTGGGCGGGCAGCCGTGGCTGACGGCATTGGACTGGGCCGGCTGGCCCTTGCCGTCGCCGAACGCGCCGCCCAGCTCGTAGCTGCGCTTCCCGCCGAGCATGTCCATCGCGCCCCAGAACTCCGGCGTGCGGATCTGGTAGGCGACGTCCTTGAGCATGCCGGTGATCTTGCCGCCCCGGATCTCGTAGAAGAGCTGGCCGCCGAACTGCGCGTTGTAGCGCTGCTGGTCGATGGAGAAGCTGCCGTCACCGACGATGGCGATGCCGCGGTCGGTGGCGGCGATCAGGTCGTCCCAGGTGTGGTCCTTCTCGCCGGGAAGGAGCGACACGTTGGGCATGCGCTGGAACTGGACGTCGGCCCAGCTTTGCGCGTAGGAGTTGCCGTGGCTGCGCACCGGCTTGCCCTGCTGCTGGTACCACCAGGCCAGTTCGCCCGCCTGCTCGCGGGTGGTCTGGTAGTCCACCACGACGCCGCGCCTGATGATGTCGAAGGTCTCGGGTGCGACGCCCTCGTCATCCCAGCCGATGGCGCCGAGGGAGCCGGCCTCGGTGCGATTGCCCTGCACGTTCATGATCTCGGGGCCGTACTTCAGCTTCCCGAGCACCTTCTGCGGCGGGGCGACGAAGCTGGTGCCGGCGTAGTTGGCCTCGTAGCCCAGCGCGCGATCGAGCTCGGTGGGGTGGGCCACCGACTCGTGGATCGTGAGCCAGAGGTGCGACGGGTGGAGCACGAGGTCGTAGCGTCCGACCTCGACGGGCCTGGCGCGCAGTTTCTCGACCGCCTCGGCACCCCAGCGCGGCGCATTCTCGACCAGCTTGCCGTCCACGACGTGCTCGTATCCCAGGCCGTGGGGCTGGATGTCGGTGGACTGCCGCGACTGGAAGTCGGAGTTGTCGGCGGACACCGCGGTCACGGTCATGCTCGGCTGCGACCGGTAGATCGTCTGCACGGTGACCGTGCCATCGGTCGACGCGAAGGTCTTCTCCTCGCGCAGGAAGAACATGGCCGAGTTGACGAAGCGGACGCCGGCGACGCCGAGGGCGGCTTCGTTGGCGCGGAGCAGCAGGCCGACCTGGTCCTCGATGGCGACGGAGAACGGATCGATGCGGACCGGGCTGCTCCAGGTGCCGTTCGGCGTCGGCGTGACGGGGGCCAGCTGGACCGGTGCGACCTGCGTGCGGCGGTTGGCCTTTGCCTGCGCGACGGCGAGGCGCGCGGTGCGCGCGATGGCGTCGGCGGTCAGCTCGCGCGTGGCGGCGAAGCCCCAGGTGCCGTCGACCAGGACGCGGATGCCGCAGCCGAGGGTCTCGTTGTCACTGAGGTTCTGCACGCGGCGCTCGCGGGTGGCGAGGGTGCGGCTGCGGTTCTGGCTGACGCGGGCGTCGGCGTAGCTGGCACCGGCGCGGCGGGCGGCGTCGATGGCGGTGAGGACCAGTTCGCGAATGGCAGGGTCGCCGACCGTGGGCGCGATGCGCAGGGCGTCATCGGCAAAGCGCGATGCGGGCGCTGCGGCACCCGCGAGGCGCGGGGACGCGAGATTCGCCGCGAAGCCGACTGCGGCGACGGTGGCGCTGCTCTTGAGGAATTCGCGACGGGAAGATGTCACGCAGTACCCTCGGCTCCAGGAGCCACTTGACAAGTTGACGCGAATATAGAAGGGGCGAAAAACGGGGCGCAAGACATCGCGCCGAAAAAAATCCGGGCGGCACGTGCGGCGCGACGTGCGCGACGACGCCGAGCGCGCGGCCGCAGCGAGAGTGTCGGACGCTCGGCGGCACGCATGCAGTGCGCGCCGGCGGTGGTGCCGGCCGCACCGCGCCGGTCGCATCTCGACGCAGTGCGTCGCATCGAAATGCACGACCTGTGCGGTTTTCTCCATGTGTGCGACCACCGGCGCGCGGTGCGGCGAGCCGTCGCGCGCACCGCGCGCAGGGCGGCCGCGGCGGCGCCGGCGCGGTGCGCCGGACGCTGCGCCGGCGGCACGTCAGGGCCCCGCCGCGGCGGTCACGGCACCTTCCGCCGCCGGTGCGCGTCCGGCACCTTTCGCGCACTCCGGCGCACCGCGACGTGCCGCCGGCACGGTGAACCCGCCGAGAAATTCCCTTCCTCAAGCCACGGAGCAGTGCTCGTGCGAGCACTCGTGAAGACCCACGCAGGCCCCGGTTTCGAGCTGCACGACGTGCCGACGCCAACGATTCGCGACGACGAAGTCCTGATCCGCGTCCGGCGCGCCGGCGTCTGCGGGACCGACGTCCACATCCATCAGTGGGACGCGTGGGCGGCCGGCCGCTGCAAGCCGCCATTCACCGTCGGGCACGAGTTCGCCGGCGACGTGGTGCAGGCCGGATCGCTCGTGCACCACGTGACGGTGGGCGACCGCGTCACCGCCGAGGGGCACATCGTGGACGAGCGCAGTGTCCTGAGCCGCACCGGGAATGCGCACGTGGACCAGTCCACGCGCATCATCGGGGTGGACCGCGACGGCTGCTTCGCCGACTTCATCGCCATGCCGGCGTCCAACATCTGGCCGCTCGACCCGGCCCTGAGCTACGACATCGGCGGCATCATGGATCCCATGGGCAACGCCTTCCACACCGCGCTGACGGCGAACATCCCCGGCAGCGTGGTGCTGGTGACGGGGTGCGGACCCATCGGCCTGTTCGCGGTCGGGATCTGCCGGGCGGCCGGTGCGGCGCGCGTGATCGCCGTGGACGTGAACCCCACGCGCCTGGCGCTCGCACGCACGATGGGCGCGCATGACGCCGTCCAGCCGCCGGATGCGAAGGCGGCCGTGATGGGCTGGACCAACGGGCTCGGCGCCGATGTCGTGCTCGAGATCAGCGGGGCGCCCTCCGCGGTCCACCAGGCATTCGCGCTCGCGCGGCCGGCCGGTCGCGTGCAGATGCTCGGCATCCCGTCGAGGCCGATCGACGTGGACTTCGCCACCGAGATCATCTTCAAGGGGCTGACGGTCTACGGCGTCGTCGGCCGCCGCATGTACGACACCTGGGACCAGATGTCGCGCTTCCTCCGCTCCGGCACCTTCGACCCGACCCCCGTGATCACCCACCGGTTCCCGCTCGAGCAGTACGACGAGGCGATGGAGGTGATCATGAACGGGAGCGCCGGCAAGGTGATCTTCGAGATCAATGACTGAGCCGGCCCTCCCCACCTTCGCCGACGTCGAGCGCGCCCGTGCGCGCCTCGCCGGCCACGCCCACCGCACGCCGGTGGCCACCTCGCGCACCCTCGACGCCCTCGTCGGAGCGCAGGCCTTCCTGAAGTGCGAGAACCTGCAGCGGATGGGCGCGTTCAAGTTCCGGGGCGCCTACAACGCGCTCAGCGCGCTCCCCGAGTCGGCGCGCGCCGCCGGCGTGGTCGCGTACTCCAGCGGCAACCATGCCCAGGCCGTCGCGCTCTCCGCGCGCCTCCTCGGCATGCCGGCAACGATCGTGATGCCCTCGAACGCCCCCGCCGCCAAGCGCGCGGCGACGGCCGGATACGGCGCACGGGTCGAGCTGTACGACCCGGCCGAGGACAAGCGCGAGGTGGTGGCGCAGGCGATCGTCGCCGAGACCGGCGCCACGCTCATCCCGCCGTTCGATCACGCGGACGTGATCGCCGGGCAGGGCACCGCGGCGGCGGAGCTGATCGAGGAGGTCGGTCCGCTGGATGCGCTCCTGGTCTGCTGCGGTGGCGGCGGCCTGCTCACCGGCTCCGCGATCGCGGCGCACGCCATGTCCCCGGGCTGCCGCGTGATCGGCGTCGAGCCGGAGCTCGGCGACGACATGACCCGCAGCTTCCACACCCGCACACCGCAGCGCCTGTCGCAGGTGCCGGCGACGATCGCGGATGGTGCCCGCACGATGGGGCCCGGACGCCTGACCTTCCCGCTCCTGCTGGAGCACGTCGACGACATGGTCACGGTGTCGGACGCGGATCTCGTGGCGGCGGTGCGCTTCGCCCTGATCCGCATGAAGCTGCTGGTCGAGCCGTCCGGGGCGCTCGGCCTCGCCGCGCTGATGAGCGGCAAGGCGCCGGTGCACGGCCGCGTCGGCATCATCGTCTCGGGCGGCAACGTGGACCCGGAGATGCTGCGCTGGATCCTGTTGGACGACGACGCGCGCCCAGCCGTCGCACCCGAGCCCTGAGTCTTTCATGTCACTGAACCCGAACTTCACGGCCGAGCTGCAGGCCGGCATCGCGCAGCTGAAGGCCGACCGCGTCCACAAGACACTGAACCACCTCGACAGCCCGCAGTCGGCCCGGGTGCAGATGGAGGGACACGGCGAGGTCCTGATCCTCTCCTCGAACAACTACCTCGGCCTCTGTGACGAGCCGAGCGTGATCGAGGCCGGCATCGAGGGGCTGCGCCGCTTCGGCGCCGGCACCGGCTCGGTGCGCTTCATCTGCGGCACCTTCACGATCCACCGCGAGCTGGAGACGGCGCTGGCACGCTTCGCCGGCACCGAGGCGGCGCTCAGCTTCGTCTCCGCCTGGACCGCGAACGAGGGGCTGACGCACTGCATCGTGCGCGAGGGCGACTTCGTGGTGAGCGACGCACTCAACCACGCCAGCATCATCGACAGCATCCGGCTGGCGAAGTCGATCACCAAGTGCACGACGGCCGTCTACCGGCACGGCGACCTGGACGACCTCCGCGACAAGCTGGCGGCCAACGCCACGGCGCGGCGCCGGGTGATCTGGACGGATGGTGTCTTCAGCATGGAAGGGAGCATCGCGCGCCTGCCCGACCTGCTCCAGATCGCGCGCGACACGAACTCCATCCTGGTGATGGACGACAGCCACGCGACGGGCGTGCTCGGCCGGACCGGGCGCGGCACCGCGGAGCACTTCGGTGTGCTCGGTGAGGTGGACGTGATCACCAGCACGCTGGGGAAGGCGCTGGGCGGCGCGGCCGGCGGCTTCGTGGCCGGCAGCGCCGCGCTCTGTGACACGCTGATCCAGTCGAGCCGCCCGCAGCTCTTCTCGAACGCCCTGCCCCCGACGGTGGCTGCGAGTGCGCTGCAGGCCGTGCGGGTGATCGAGGCGCAGCCGGAGCGCGTCACGCGCCTCCGCGAGAACGCCGACTGGTTCCGCGCGGCGATCACCGAGGCCGGGTTCTCGCCGCTGCCGGGTGAGACGCCCATCGTGCCGATCATCGTCGGCGAGACGGCCACCGCGATCGCGATGAGCCAGGCGCTGCTGGCCGAAGGCGTCTTCGTGACCGGCTTCGGGTTCCCGGTGGTGCCGCAGGGCCAGGCGCGCGTGCGATGCCAGATCTCCTCGGCGCACTCGCGTGAGGACCTGGAGTTCGCCGTGCAGGCGTTCATCACGGTGGGAGAGCGGCTCGGCATCCGGGGCGCGCAGGGCTGACCGGCGTTGCCTCGCCGGCAACACGACGGGCCCGGAGCGTGGTGCTCCGGGCCCGTCGTGCTGCGGGACTTTGCGGGACCGCGGTTACGGCCGGATGCCGCCGTCGTTGTCGATGAAGCAGCGCGCCGTCCCCCACGCCGTGCCCCGCTTCTCGACGACGGAACGGATCTCGGCGCGGAACGACCGGCCGGCATCGGCGTCACCGCGGATGTGGAGGAGGACCCCGGCGCGGGTCGTGACGCTCGTCGCGACGTCGTTCACCTCGTGGCGGATTCCGAGAGCCGCACCGGCCTCCAGCCGGTTGTCGAGCGCGACCCGCCGGATGTTGTTCCGGTTGTCCTTCCCGAAGCGCTCCTCGATGGTCCGGACATTCTGCCCGGCCAGCACGCCGACGCACTCGCGGATGGCGGCCGTGCCTTTCTGCTCCGCCTCACGCCGCTCGGCGGCCGTGGGGCCGGTGGTGGCGGCACCGGGCAGCGCAAAGGCGGTGGCAGCGGCGATCGAGTCCGCGCGCGCCTTGCGGACGGAATCACGCTGTGCCCGCCGCACCGCCCGCACCGAGTCGGCGACGGCCTTGCGGACCGCGGCACTGTCCACGGAATCGGCGGATGGCGCCGGCACGATCGGCGCGGCAGCCGGCTGCGGTGTCACCGACGGCACCGCGGGGGCCGTCACCACCGGAGGCGCCGCAGCGGCGGCACTCGCCGCCGTGGAGTCGGCTGTGGCCGCACGTTCCTCACGCGCGCTCACCTTGCGCGTCAGCATCATCCCGGCAGCGAGGACGGTCGCGATCGCCACCCCACCGATCACCAGGCGCGACCCGCCGCTGCGTCGCGGCGCTGCGACGGATGCACCGGCGGCAGCGGGCGGTGCATCGATCGTCGAGTGATACTCCGGTGTCGGCGCGGCGTCGCTCGACGCAGCCGCCACGACAGGCTCTCCCGACTCCGGCATCGGCAGTGCGCCGGGTGAGGAGAGTCCCGCCGGAACGATCAGGTCGATCGGCGTCGCGCCAGCGGGCTCGAGCGAGAACGGCACCGGCGTGACACTCATCGCCGACTCGACGGGCGTCAGCAGTGCCGACGAGGACGGTGATGGCGTGACGGCCGCCTCGGCCTTCGCTCCCGCCACGGGCAACGCAGACGGGGTGCCGCGAGTGCCGCCATTCCCCGGCACGGGCATGGAGCCCGCCGCCGGCGTGCCATACGGGCGGAGCACGCCATGCTCGCGCTCCAGCTCCTCGAGGGCATCGCGGAAGTCACCGGAGGTGGCGAAACGATCCTCGGGCTCCTTCTGCAGTGCCCGCGCGACGATCACGTCCAGCCCCGGCGGAAGTGCCGGGTTGTGCGTGCTTGGCGCGACCGGGACCTGCTGCAGCTGCGCGATCATGCGCAGGTAGTCGCCCTCGACCTCGAACGGCAGGTGGCCTGTGGTGAGTTCGAAGAGCAGCGTGCCAACGGCGTACACGTCGGCCCGGCCATCCACCTCCTGGCCGAGGAGCTGCTCGGGCGACATGTAGGAGGGGGTGCCGACGGCGGCGCCGGTGCGCGTCTGGCGCTGCGCGCCGACGAGCCGTGCGATACCGAAGTCCATGACCTTCACGCGACCGGCACGCGTGATCATCACGTTGGCGGGCTTGATGTCGCGGTGGATGACGCCGCTCTCGTGCGCGTGGTCGAGCGCGTCGAGCACGGCGCGGGTGATGCGCGTGGCCTCGGGCCAGGGCAGCGCCCCGTGCACGGCCAGGCGCGTGTCGAGCGTCTCGCCATCGACGAACTCCATCACCATCACGAACTCGTCGCCCCGCTTCTCCAGCCCGTAGAGGGCGGCGATGCACGGGTGCTGGAGGCGCGCCAGCACGATGGCCTCGGAGCGGAACCGCTCGGCCAGCCCCGGACGCGACATCAGCTCGGGCCGGATCACCTTGAGGGCGACATGGCGGTCGAGCAGTTCGTCCACGGCGTGCCAGACGGCCCCCATGCCACCGACGCCGATGGACGCGATGACTCGCAGGTGGCCGATGCGTTCTCCGATCATGCGTCGCCCAGACCCCGTGACTCAGGATTGCATGCTGCCCGCGTGAGGCGCCGGCTGCGCCCCCCACGACAAATATGGCGGATCAGGGTGCCCGCTGGAGGACGAACGGTCCGAACCAGAGCGCCCTCTCACCCGACACATCGACCATCAATCGTACCGCATCGGTGTCCGTTTCGGGCGGGGTGAACTCGAGGGCCATGCGCGCAGACTCCAGTTCCCGGAGCGGCACCTCCGCCTTCCGCCGCCAGCCAGCCACCCGCTGCTCGGCGTTCGCCGTGACGAGGGTCTCCGCCGCGCGCCGCCTGCGCCGGGTGCTGTCGGTGAGGTCGCCGCCGCTGACGGCGAAGGTGGCGCTGCGGGCGAGGTTCGTGACCCGCAGGTAGCAGTAGACCTTCCGCCTGGACTCGAGACGCGCACATCCGAAGAGCTCCACGGCCCAGGTGCCGGCGGTGTCGCCGCCGATGGCCACGCCATAGCGCTCGGGGAATATGCCGCGCCCCGCTGCGGGCTCGGTGCCGCGACCGGCAGCGATGGCGGGGGCGCCGGCGCGTCCATCCGGGATGGCGGCCCGCGACGCCGCGATCGTGCCGTCGACCGCGGGCAGTCCCAGGCGCACCGGCGGCCGTGCGAGCAGGTCCCGGATCGCACTCACGTCGACCGCGGCGTCGTTGTAGTCGCGTGCGGGCATGGTGCCGAGTGCGATCGCAACCAGTTCGCCACGGGCATTGACGAGGGGCGACCCAGCTGCCGCGCCAGGCACGGGAGCACCGATGCGCAGCACGGTGCGACCGGCGTCGTCGGGCTCGACGTGGGTGACGACGCGTTCCACGATCGTACTTGCCGCTCCACGGCGCGGCTCGAGCAGGCTGAGCTTCTGGGCCGGCCCTGCCGCGCGACGGGCAAGCGTGAGGCGCGCACCGGGGCCGGTGAGCTGGCCGATGACGGCGAGGTCCAGCGTCACCTCGGCCTGCTCCAGGCCTGTGGCCGTGCCCAGCAGGTCACCGCGCGCATCGAACACCTCGGCACGCACCGCGCCGCGGAGGTGACGCAGCGTCGTGAGCACGCGGCCGTCGCTCACACGGACCCCGACGGCGCTGGTCACCTCGCTGGTGCCGGCGCGGTACGCGACGATGGTCACGACAGCCGCCGCCGCTCGCGTGACCAGCGCACCTGGTGCCCCCGCACGGCGCGGGGCCGACTGCGCCCATGCCGGCGACAGGCCCGCGTGCAGCGTCGCGGCGATCAGCACCAGCAGCTGCGCGCGACTCGGCCGTGGCGGCATCATGTCGCGTACACCCGGACAGGTCCCACAAGAGAACATGGTCGAGCTCGATATCGTGGTTCCACCGGCGGCGCCAGCACCGGTCGCGCGCGCGGCTGGATACAACGTGGGAGCCACCATCCTGACAAGCGTGCGGACTCGGTGAGCCATACGGGTGGAGGCAACGCGGGATTCAGCGAAAGTGTCTCGTGCCGCGGCACTCGGCGGCCCATGCGTCAGGGTTCGCGGCGCTCGAGCTCGATTTCGATGCGGTTCCAGCTCGCGACGTCCGGACCTCCGACGTGCAGGACCGTGGCCTGGCACCGTCCTCCGCCCAGCATCCAGGGCGCGAGCCAGGATGCAACCTGCACCGGGAGGTGGCCGAGGATGTCGCCGCCGGCCACGTGGACCCAGACGGCGGGCGCCTCGTCATCGACCGGTGGATCCGGGACGAGCAGCAGCCGCTCGCCCGGCGCGAGCCGCTCGACCACCGCGGCGCGGGCAGCGAAAACCGTCCCGTGCACGTTGGTCCGCAGACGCAGTTCCCGCGGTGGCATCGATGGCGACAACGCGCTGTGCTCCCGAGTAGTGTGTGGCATGGCCGACGCCGGCTCCGCCACGTTGCGTCCGACCCGCGGCCGCCGGCCGTGTTCCTTCCACCTGGTCACACCGAACCATGACTCCTGGTCGCCAGATTCCTGCAGTCCTGCGCCTGCTGTCCGCCTCACTGCTGCTGGCCGCACCGCTCACGCAGCTCGCGGCCCAGGGCACGGTGCCCGCGCCGTCCGAGGTGCTCGGGATTCCGGTCGGTGCCGATCGCACCCTTGCCGACTGGCCGCAGATCCTGCGCTACTTCTCGACACTCGCGCAGCGGAGCCCGAGCGTCAAGCTGGACACCATCGGCCGGACGACGCAAGGCAAGCCGATGATCGTGGCGTCCATCTCGACGCCGGCGAACATCCGCCGGCTGGACGCGATCCTCGCGGCGCAGAAGCGCCTGTCCGACCCGCGCACCCTGAGTGCCGCGGCCGAGGACTCGCTGGTGGCCTCGCAGCCGATGGTGCTGTTCATCAGCTGCAACCTGCACAGCAGCGAGATCGCATCGAGCCAGATGGCGATGGAGCTGGCCCATGCACTGGTCACGCAGGACACGCTGCAGGCCGCGCTGCAGAACGTGGTGGTGGCGCTGGTGCCGTCGATGAACCCGGACGGCATGCAGATGATCGTGGACTGGTACCGGAAGGGCGTGGGCACACCGTTCGAGGGCGGGCCGATGCCGTGGCTGTACCACGAGTACGTGGGCCACGACAACAACCGGGACTGGTACATGGTGACGCAGCAGGAGAGCCGGAACGTGAGTGCGGCGCTCTACGGCAAGTACTTTCCCCAGGTGTTCTACGACGTGCACCAGCAGGGCAGCAACGGGATGCGCCTGACCGTGCCGCCGCACATCGACCCGATCAACCAGAACGTCGACCCACGGATCGTGCGCGGCATCAACCTGGTGGGGCAGCGGATGTCATGGGCGCTCCAGCAGGCGGGGAAGACCGGCGTGGGTGACGGCATCACGTACGACCTGTGGTGGAACGGCGGGGCCCGCTCCACGCCCACGCGGCACAACATGATCGGCCTGCTGACCGAGGCGGCGAGCGCCCGCATCGCCACACCGATCACGCTCACGGCGGCGGAGGTCTCGGCCAACCCTCGCGGGCTGCGCAACGAACCGCGCGTCAACTACCCGAGCCCGTGGAAGGGCGGGACCTGGCGGCTGCGCGACATCATGGATTACGAGCTGATCGCGGCGCAGGCACTGGTGAAGATGTCGTCGGAGATGCGCGGCGACATCGTGCGGTCGATGGTGCAGGTGGCGCGCACGCAGGTCGCGAACGGCAAGGGGCAGCAGTACGTGATCGAGTCGAAGCAGCACGACCCGGCGGCGGCCTACGCGCTGGTGCAGGTGTTGCGCCGTGGCGCCGTGGAAGTGACGGGCGATGACGACGTGGTGCGTTCCACCGGCGGGGCGTGGACGGTGTCGCTGGACCAGCCGTATGCCGCACACGTGCGCGACCTGTTCGAGGAGCAGAAGTGGCCGGCCAGCGCCGGCGACCGACCGTACGACGTGGCGGGCTGGACGCTGCCGTACCAGATGGGCGTGGCGGTGCGGCTCGAGACCGGGGCGCAGCGCACCGCGGCGGCGACGGCGAATGGTCCGGCGCGTTGCGCCGCACCGGCGGGGAGCAACGTGACGCTCGACCTGCGCGACTCGCGCGCCTTCCCGGCAGCCTTCGCGGCACTGAAGAAGGGCGCCCGCGTCGACATGCACCGCGGCAGCGAGACATCATCGGTGACGATCCCCGGCTCGTTCGCACGCGGCTACAGCCCGGAAGGTGGCTGGTGTGGTGCTGCGACCCTCGCATCCGCCAGTGGCGAGCGCACACGCCTGACCCGTCCGACGCGCGTCGGGCTCTACAAGCCATGGACGGCGAGCATGGATGAAGGGTGGACGCGGTGGCTGTTCGACCAGAAGGGGGTGCCGTACAGCAACGTGAGCGACAGCACCATCCGCGGCGGCAACCTGCGCGCGGCGTACGACGTGCTGATCGTGGCCGACATCCCGCTGCGCGAGGCGAAGGACGGGCTCAACGCACGCATGGCGCCCGCGGGATACGCCGGTGGCCTGGGGGCGGACGGCGTGAAGGCGATCGGCGACTTCGTCGCGGCCGGCGGCGTGCTGATGACCTTCGACCGCGGCAGCGAGGTGGCGATGGACGCCGTCCCCGGGCTGCCGGTGCGCCGCATCTCGCCGCAGGCGCGGGCCCGTGGGCGGGGTGACGACTCGACGGCCGCGGCACCGGGGGCGAGCATCGTGGCGCCGGGCTCGATCCTGCGCACCATCGCCACGCCGGGCAGCCTGACGATGGGGATGCCGGACACGGTCGGCGTGTACTTCACGAACTCGACGGCCTTCGACGTGGCGCAGGATGCGGCCGTGAGCGTGCCGCTGCGCTATCCTGGCGACGCGGGCTCGATCCTGATGAGCGGCTACCTGTCAGGCGGCGAGGCGATCGCCGGCAAGGCCGCTGCGGTGGACATCACCGTCGGCGCGGGGCGGGTGGTGATGTTCGGCTTCCGGCCGCAGTATCGCGGGCAGAGCTGGGGCACGTTCAAGCTCGTCTACAACGCGATCCTGACGTCGGGTGAGCGGTCGAAGAATCCGGTCGCGCTGGTGCCCTGATCGGTGTTGCTCGAGCATCCGGAACAGCTTTGACGCAAAGACGCAAAGAACAGCCGCAAGGACGCAATGGGTCGGTTCGCGCGGCGCGGCTCCGCTCGCACGAGCACCGAAGGAGTTGAGGGGAACTGCCAGAGCGGTGTGAGTTCGTACGAAGTCACGAGGCCCCGGTTCGCATGGAGATATCCAATGCACACCGGGGCTTCGTCGTCACGAGGGAGGCTTCCATGTCCACCGCAGTCCCCTTCAAGCCCTTTCAATGCCCTTCGCCAGACGGCTGCCGATCGCGCCGACCCCTTTGCGTCCTTGCGGCTGTTCTTTGCGTCTTTGCGTTCAAGCTGTTCGCTGTTCGAGGATCGAAGATCGACGATCAGCGCCGCCGCTCAGTGGGGTCGATGGCGGCTTCGAGCACGCGCAGCATGTTGCCGCCGAGAACCTTCTTGATGTCGGTGTCGCTGTACCCGCGGTCGATCAGCGCCTGTGCGATGCGCGGGAGCATCGTGACATCCTCCATGCCGGTGGGCAATGCGGTCACGCCGTCGAAGTCGGAGCCGATACCGACGTGGTCCACGCCCGCAACCTTCGCGACGTGATCGATGTGGTCGACCAGCACCGACAGCGCGGTGCTCGGCAGCGAGTCGAGCAGGCGCTGGCGCAAGGCGATCACGCTGGTGCGGATGGACTCGTTCGGCGTGCCGGCGTCGCGCAGGCGACGGTCTTCCGCACGCAGCCGGCGCTCAATCGCGGCGTTGCGGGTGTTGTAGGTGGAATCGATGAACTGGCTGAAGAAGTTCACGTTCACCACACCCCCGGTCTTCGCGACCGCCACCAGCATGCTGTCGGTGAGGTTGCGGCGGTGGAAGCTCAGCGCGCGGGCGCTGGAGTGCGAGGCGATCAGCGGCCTGGTGGTCGTCTGGATCGCATCCCAGAATGTGGCGTCCGAGGTATGCGAGATGTCCACCAGGATCCCGATCCGGTTCATCTCCTGCACGACCTGGCGCCCGAAGGGCGTGAGGCCGCCGGTGCGCGTGTTGTTGCTGCCGGCCGCGGCACCAGCCCACGCGTTGCCGTTGTTCCACGTCAGGGTCATGTAGCGCACCCCGGCGGCATGCAGTCGACGCAGGCGCGCGATGGATCCCTGGATGGCATGTCCGCCCTCGACACCGACGAAGACGGCCACCCTGCCCTCCCGCTTGGCGCGGCGCAGGTCGGCGCCGCTGGTGGCGAAGAGCAGCCGGTCGGGGTGACGCCTCACGAAGGCGTGCACCTGGCTGGT
This sequence comes from Gemmatimonadaceae bacterium, assembly GCA_020851035.1. Taxonomy (NCBI): domain Bacteria; kingdom Pseudomonadati; phylum Gemmatimonadota; class Gemmatimonadia; order Gemmatimonadales; family Gemmatimonadaceae; species Gemmatimonadaceae bacterium. The sequence goes on from JADZDM010000020.1 coordinate 19,460, forward strand.
GAGCAGCATCGCGCGTGCGAACGAGCTGTCGGGCCGCATGAACGCATAGGGGGCATCGACGAACGCCGAGAAGAACACGCCGGTGATGCCGCTCTGCAGCAGGCGGGGATAGTCCGTCGAGCCCTTGCCCGGGCCGAACCCGATCGGGTTGCGGATGTCGGCGTCGTAGCGCTCGTCGGCCACCTTGGTGGGCATGTCGTTGTGCGTGTCCAGCACGATCGCCTCGCGCCACACCCGCATGGCGTGCGGCGACACGTCGGTGAGCGAGTCCCGTTGGTCCGCCACAGGACGTGACGTCGGTGCCGGACGCCGCTGGGCACCTGGCTGCTGTGCGGGCAGTGCCGGCACCGCGATGCCGAACAGGAGCGCCGTGCGGATCACGATCGATGCAGTCATGGCAGGAATGGGGTGACGACGAAGTGCCTGGGCGTGCTGGACACGAAGACACTGTCCTTCACGAAGAACCGCAACGGCCAGTCGGCCGCGCGGGTGATGCCGATCCGCGGCGAGCGGGCGACCTCCGCATCCGGGATGGACGCCCCACCCGCGATGCGCACGTCGCCTCGCTGCAGCGACGCGCCGTCGTCGGCCCCCGTGATGCCGTACGCGGCGCACAGCTTCCCGGGCCCGTTGGTGAGGTCGCGGTCACGCCGCGCCGCCGGACGGCGCTGCCGGAGCGGGCGGAGGTCACCCAGCGGCTCGACCGCGCGCAGCAGGACCGCCGAGCCGACACCGTGCGGCAACGTGACCGCGTTGAGGCACCAGTGCATGCCATAGATGCGGTACACGTACGCGACGCCGGGTGGTCCATGCAGGTGTGCGGTCCGTCGGGTGATGCCGGCCACGGCGTGGCACGCCGGATCGTGCGGGCCGAGGTATGCCTCCGTTTCCACGATGCGCGCGCGCAGCGGAGACTCACCCGCGCGGTGCACGACGAGGTGCGTGCCGAGCAGCTCGCGCGCGACGAGCGCCGGATCACGATCGTAGAACGACGCGGGCAGCACCCCCCGCGTGTTCACGACGCGCACCGGCGGTGCATGAAGCACGTCGCCCGCGCCACCGGAATCGATGGCGCGGGCGAGTCCGGCAGGTGCCGGCAACGATCCTGCGTACGGCTCAGCGTCGTGCTGCCTTCTTTGCAGGCGCCTTTGCCGCGGCCTTCTTCGCGGGTGCGGCTGGCTTCCTGGCGACCACCGCCGGCTTTGCGGGAGCGGCCTTTGCCTGCTTGGCGGGCGCCGGCTTGGCGGGCGCCGGCTTCGCGGGCGCCTTCTTCGCAGCGGCGCGACCGGCCGGTGCCTTGGCCTGCGGCGTCTTCGGTGCCGGCTTGCCGGCGGGTGCCCTGACAGCGGGCGGTGCAGCCACGGCGACCGGATCCGGCGTGGGTGCAGCGGCCGGCGCCGCGACATCATCCACCACACCGACCATCAACAGGCCCGGGGGGGGTGCCGAGAGACGGCCACGCATGCCGCCGCGCGACACCATGCCGCGTGGAGCGGGCGGTCCGGCCGGTGCCTTCGGCGCGTGCGTCTCCTCGTGTTTCGCGAGCTGTTCCGAGACGCCGGCGACTTCCTGCACCGGTGCCACTTCCCAGGTATCGCCACGCTTGCGCAGGTCGACGACGTCCGCGTCATGTGCATCCTGGAGGATGCGCGTGAAGTTCCGCTCGCTGAGGCTCTCGCTGTCACGGCCGAGGATGCCAGCGGCGCTTTCGCGCACCAGCTGCATGGCGACCGGCCGGTCGTCCGTGACGGTGGCGGCGACCGCCTTGCGCACGAGGTCGAATGCCTCGTTGCGGGTGAGGCGCTCACCGGCGAGGCCGATGGTGTCACGTCCCTGTGCGACCCGTGCGGCAGGCTCGGGGGCCCGCGGCGCGGGCTCCGGGCGCGGCGTCTCGCTGCGCGGGGTGTGCTCGCGGCGGGGCGGCCGGTCCGGCCGCGGGGCGCGGGCCGGCGGCGCGGCGACCACCGCCACCTCGTCCGGCGCGTCGTCGTCGGACGGGGCGGCCTCGATGCCGTCGATCGCGACATCGGTGCCGGCGGCGACCGCCGTCGAGACCACGTCACCGAGAGCACGCTCGGCGCGCGGCTCGCGGTCACGACCGCCGCGTCCACGCCCGCGGCCGCGGCGCCGGCGACCACTGCGCTCCTCGCCGTCCTTCTCCTCCTTCTCGGCCGCCTCGTCCAGCGCACCGGCGACGTCGCTGCTGGCGATGGCCGGCGCGGTGCCGGCCCGTGCGCCCGGCGGGGCGATCTCGAACTGGCCGTTCTCGAGGCGGGTGAGCGTGAGCAGCCCCTTCTGCGCGGCCTCCTGCACGAACTTGGAGAACTTCGACATGCCGAGGTTCTTCTCGTCGAACCCGTTGTCGATGTCCTGCATGACCTGCTTGAGCCGGTCGGCGCGCATCACGTCGCCGTTGCGCACCATGCGTGCGAGCGACTCGGTGACGAGTTCCCAGGGGTCGCGCTTCACTGTCTCCTCGTCGCTGGTCTTCACCAGGCCGGCGAGGGCGTTGTAGCTGTAGTATTCGTCGCAGTTCATCACCAGCAGATCGCTGGAGCTCTCGCGGATGCCGACGCCGATGACGTACTTGCCGTACTCCTTGAGCTTCATGACCATGCTCGAGAAGTCGGAGTCGCCGGAGAGCAGGATGAAGGTCCCGATCTCGGGGCGCGTGAACATCAGCTCGACGGCGTCGATGGCGAGGCGGATGTCGGTGGCGTTCTTCTTGGAGCTGCCATAGGCCGGCGCCATGATCATGTCGATCGACGACTCGGCGAGCGGCACGACGTATTGCGGGTAGCGGCGCCAGTCCGCGTAGGCGCGCTGGACGGCGACCTTGCCCTTGATGATGTCCGACGAGAGGAGGTTCTTGAGCTCCGTCTGCAGGTCGGAGCGGATGCCCATCGTGACGTTGTCGAAGTCGATGAGCAGGGCGGCGTTGGGCGCCTGGCCGTAGTGCTGGTAACTCGGGGAGGCCGAAGCATTCGTGCTGCTGGCCTGCGGCCCGCGGTGCACCGGGGCGATGGGCCCTCGGGGTGCTCCCGGGCGCGACGTGCGTCCGTTCATGTAACTGGGGATGTAGAAGAAGAAGCGTGTAGGGCACGCGCCGCAGCGGCACGATTGCCGGGCGGCTGCGCGGTCGCTCTCCCCGGCGCCCCGCCCGGTGTACGGGGCGAGGCCGGCCGGAGGCCGCGACAGCGGAAGTGCACCGAATAAACTAGCGAGTGTCACGGCACAATGGCACCAGCGTCCACGCCAGCGGCTCCGCCGGCGCCCCGCCGCCGCACGGCACAGCGCATAGAATGCCCGAAACCTCCACGTCCCTCCTCCCGTACTCGACTCAGTGACCCGCCTGGGGTTCCGCACCCGCCTGCTGCTGATCCTGATGGCGTTCGCCATCCTGCCGGCAGCGGCACTCACCACCGTCGGGCTCCTGGCGGCGAACCGGGCGCTGCCGTTCATGGCGTCCGGCGGCGCGTGGTCTCGTGTGGCCGAGACCGGTAACCGGGCGCTCGTCACGGCCCGCGCCGGCACGACCGACCGGGAGGCGCGGGCCGCGCTGGATGCACACGAGGCGGAACTGCGCGCGTCGCTCGACCAGGCGAAGCGGCTGGAGTTTCTCGCGCCACGCGTGATCCGGCCGGTGCTGGTGGTGGTGGCGGTGCTCTTCCTCGGTCTCGCGCTGCTGGCGGGTCGAGCGGCCGGCCACCTGAGCCGCCAGCTCAGCCGGCCGCTGGATGAGGTGGTGGACTGGACCGAGCGCATCGCACGGGCCGACCCGTTGCCGTCGGGGCCGCCGAGTCGCGGTGCCCCGGAGTTCGACGTACTTCGATCGAGGATGCGGACGATGGCCATGCAGCTCGACGCCGGACGCACGGCCGCCACCGAGGCGGCCCGGCTCGGTGCGTTCCGCGAGACGGCCCGTCGGGTGGCGCACGAGCTGAAGAACCCGCTCACGCCCATCCGCTTCGCCGTCGCCCGCCTGCGCCAGTCGGCCGCGCCCGACCTGCACGACACCATCGACGTGCTCGAGACCGAGGTGCAGCGCCTCGACACGCTGGCCCGCAGCTTCGCACAGTTCGGCCGCCTGCCGGACGGCCCCGCCGCCGACGTGGACATCGCCGAACTGCTGCGCTACGCCGCACGCACCACGCTGCCACCCACGGCGACCGTCACGCTCGACATCGCCGACGGACTGCCGTTCGTGCCGGGCCACCACGACGCGCTGGCCCGCGCCGTCAGCAACGTGCTGCTGAACGCCGCCGATGCCGCAGGCCCGCAGGCCACCATCACCATCTCCGCGCGCGCCATCGACACGCCGGTCCCGTCGGTGCGCGTCCAGGTGCACGACAGCGGACCGGGCATCGCCGCCGACACGCTGCAGCGCATCTGGGAGCCGTACGTCACCACCAAGCCGGGCGGCACCGGCCTCGGGCTCGCCATCGTGCGGCAGACGATCCTTGCACACGGCGGCAGTGTCGACGCGCGGAGCGCCGGCAATGGCGCAGGCACCACCATCTCCCTCACCCTGCCAGTGATGCGCGACGCACCGGAGCCCGGGCACCACAGTGGATGAAGACATCATCGTCCCGGTCGCCTTCTTCCTCACGGTGATCGTGATGGGACTCGGCATTCCCCTCGTTCGCGCGGCGATCCGCCGCGGGGATCGCCAGGCGCTGCCCACCGGCATGTCGCCGGAACTGGCGAGCCGGCTCGACCGACTCGAGGCGATGGTGGAGACGGTGGCGATCGAGGTGGAGCGGATGGCCGAGGGCCAGCGGTTCACCACGCGACTGATGACGGAGGGCGCGGCGCGCATGGTGCCGCCGCCGCCCGCAGCGATGCAGCCCGCGCCCGTGCGGGACAACCCCGAGGTGACGCATGCGTGAACTGACACAGGCTGGCAGTGCGCCGGCACAGGCGGCCGCGCCGACCGCCGCCGAGATGGCGCGCATCGATGCGCAGCTGGAGCTGGCCGCGAAGAAGGCCGCGCTGGCCGGCATGGAACGCGCGGCGCAGGGCGGCGATGCCACGGCGCCCGCTGCGCCACCGCCGCCGGGTGAAGGGGTCACGGTGATCACGGTGGACCAGGACGGCCGCACCACCACGCTCACCAATCCGTCGGCCGAGCAATTGGCACAGGCCGGCGTCGGCACGGCTCCGGCGCCGATGCCGAACGGGAACCTGATCGTGACACTGACCGTCGCGTCGCTGACGGCGATCGTGCTGGTGGTGTGGATGGTGCTCAACTACCTCAAGCGCGGGCGCGGCAGCGCCCCATCGCGTGCTGACCAGGAGACCGCGGCGCGGATGGCGCGCATCGAGAACGCGGTGGAGTCGATCGCGGTCGAGGTCGAGCGGATCAGTGAGGGGCAGCGCTACACTTCGCGCATGCTGTCCGAAGGGGCAGCGGAGCCAGTCAGGGTGGAGGCGCCGGCACATGCCGGTGTCGTCCTGCAGAACCAGGGAGGGCTGTGAGGATGCACGCAGGGTCGAGTCAGTCCCCACGCGAGGCGGCGGCCGTGGCACGCGAGCAGGCCCAGGCGGCGCGCGCCGAGGCGCAGGAGCAGGCACAGGCGGTGCGCGCGGAGGCGCAGGAACAGGCGCAGGCCGCCCGCGAGCAGGCCCAGGCGGCACGCGAGGAGGCGCAGGCGGCGCGCGAGTCGGCCCGTGAGGGCCAGGCCGACGGCGCCAGCGATGCCGTGGTGACGATCACGAAGGACGGCCAGACCATCACGCTCAAGGGCGCGTCACCGGAGGCGGTGGCGACGGCGCTCGGCATGCCCCTGCCGGAACAGCGGGAAGAGAGCGATGGTCCCTATGTCGTCGGTGCGCTGGCGATTCTGTCGACGGCAGCGGTGGTGCTGGCCGCCGTGACGATGTGGTACCGCACGAGGATGCGCACCCTCTCCGGCGGTGCCACGCCGATGCCGGCCGAGCTCACGCAGCGGATGGCCCGCATGGAGACCGCCATCGAGTCGGTGGCCATCGAAGTCGAACGCATCAGCGAGGGACAGCGGTTCACGACCCGCCTGCTCTCGGATCGCTCTCCAGTGGAGGTTCCGCGTGGTTGAGGTCCCCATGGCGCAGTCCGGCCCAGCCCAGGCTCCCGCCCCGCCGGCACCGGCGCAGGCCCCCGAGGCACCGGCCGTCGGCGTCGGCACCGAGCAACCGGCGCCGGGGCGCATCACGATCCAGAAGGATGGCAAGACGATCACGCTCGACGGGGCCACCGGCGCCGGCGGGGACGTGGCCACGGTCGGCTTTCCCGGCGGCCCCCCGGACATCCCGTCGAACGTGTACATGCTGGCGAAGGACGGCATCGTCGGCTTCACGCTCATGGTCATCGCCTTCCCGGTGTTCGGCTTCCTGAAGGCGCTGGTCGTGCGCCGCGCGAACACGCAGGCGGCGCTGCCGGCGCGGGACACCACCGACCGCCTGCAGCGCATCGAGGCCGCCGTCGAGGCGATGTCGGTGGAAGTCGAGCGCATCAGCGAGGGCCAGCGTTTCGTGACCCGCGTGCTCAGCGAGCGCAGTTCGGCGCAGCCCTGACCGCCGGCAATGCCCAGCGTCCTGATCGTCGACGACGAGCCGAACATCCGCCGGATGGTCGGGGCGCTGCTCGCAGGCGAGGGCTACGAAGTGCGTGATGCGCCGGACGGTCATGCCGCCTTCACCCGGGCGCTCGACGCCGAGCCGGACGTGGTCCTGATGGACCTGATGATGCCCAACGACACCGATGGGCTGGAGACGCTGGCGAAGTTCCGCGAACGTTTTCCCGAGCTGCCGGTGGTGATGATGAGCGGGCGCGCCGGCCTGAGCGACGCCGTGAAGGCGACGCGCCTGGGCGCCTTCACCTTCCTCGAGAAGCCGCTCACCCCCGAGGGCACGCTGCTGGCGCTGGCCTCGGCGCTGGAACTGCGGCAGGCCCGCCGCGCGGCACGCACGCTGCGCGAGGATCTCGGGCTGGCCGGTGGCCTCGTGGGCGACAGTCCGGCCATGCAGCAGGTGCGTGAACTGATCGCCCGCGTGGCGCCGAGCGATGCCCGGGTGCTGATCAGCGGCGAGTCGGGCACGGGCAAGGAGCTGGTGGCCGGCGCCCTGCACACCGGCAGCCCACGGCGTGACCGGGCGTACGTGCGCACCAACTGCGCTGCGATCCCGCGCGACCTGGTGGAGAGCGAGATGTTCGGCCACGAACGCGGCGCCTTCACCGGCGCCACCGATCGCCGCATCGGCCGCTTCGAGCTGGCGCACGGCGGCACGCTGTTCCTGGACGAGGTGGGCGACCTGGGCGTCGAGGCGCAGGCCAAGCTGCTGCGCGCGATCGAGGCGAAGGAGATCGAGCGTGTGGGTGGCGGGAAGCCGATCCGCGTGGACGTGCGCATCATCGCCGCCACCAATCGCGACCTCGAGGCGGCGGTGCGCGACGGCAGCTTCCGCGAGGATCTCTTCTTCCGGCTGAACGTGATCCCGATGACGCTGCCGCCGCTGCGTGACCGTCCCGAGGACATCGGGCAGCTGGTGCTGCACTTCACCGCGCTCCATCGCGCGCGGACCGGCCGGCCGGCCCCGACGTTCAGCGTCGAGGCGCTGGCGGCGCTGCGGGCGCACCGCTGGCCGGGCAACGTGCGCGAGCTGGCGAACATCGTGGAGCGGCTGGCGATCCTGCACCCGGGTCGCGAGCTGCGCGTGGGTGACGTGCACGACGTGCTGCCGGCGCCTCGAACTGGCGATGCGGCATCGTCGCCGGGGCTGCCGCGCCTGGATGGAACGGCGCTGCCGCTGAGCGACGCGCTGGACGCCTACGAGCGCCAGCTGATCGTGCGTGCGCTGGACGACACCGCCGGCAACGTGGCCGAGGCCGCGCGACGGCTGCAGACGGATCGCCCCAACCTGTACCGGCGAATGAAGCGACTTGGCATCGGTGGTGGCATGCAGGACTTGCGGGCCGTGCCCCACGGCGAGCTGCGGCGGGACGCGTGACGCGGCACCGCGGGAGAGGCATGCACACGGTCGCCGGCGCGGCCGCCTGCGTGGTGATCGTGACGGCGCTGGCCCCGACGGTGCGCGCGCAGCAGCCGACGTGGACCACCTGCGTCGATTCCGCGGGGGGCGCAACCTGCACGCCGACGCGCGGCACCACGCGCTGGGAGCGCGCGCAGGCGCAGGCCGTGTACAATGCGCCGGCGACCCGTCGTGAGAAGGGGCCGTTCCTGCTGGTGCGAGACTCCGTGCTGCACACGTCGCTGGCGGTGCTCGGCGGGCCGGTCGAGATCGCGGGCACGGTGGAGGGTGCGCTGCTGGTGCTGAATGGCGACGTGCATTTTGCGCCGACGGCACGCGTGACCGGCAGGATCGCGGTGCTGGGCGGCCGCGTGACGGGCGCCGACAGCGCGCAGCTCGGCCCGATGCGGGTGGAGGGCGACTCCGTGCGCTACGCCGTGGACGATGGCGAGCTGCACCTCGAGGCGCCCCTGGACGAGATCTGGCACCTGATCGGCCGCGGCGAGCCGAAGGCGGGCATCGGCATGCGGCTGGCGCTCACGCGCACGTACAACCGGGTCGAGGGGCTGCCGATCGAGTTCGGGCCGCGGCTGCGCTATCGCACGCCGCTGGGCACTGTGGCGGCGGACCTGTTCGGGATCTTCCGCACCGGATCGCGCATCGAGTGGAACGGCAACAACGTGGGTCATAGCGCGAAGATGGAGCTGCGCATGGGCCGCAGTGAACACTGGAGCATCGGCGGCCGCCTGTTCGACGTCGCGGCGCCGGTGGAGGACTGGCAGCTCAGCGACGTGGAAGTGGGGCTGTCGGCGTTCCTGGCCCACAGCGACTACCGCGACTACTACGACCGCCATGGCGGCAGCGGGTTCATCGGCTTCCGCGATGGCCGTGCCGTGCGCGCATCGCTGGAGCTGAGCGATGAGCTGTGGCGGCCGCGGCGCACGCTGAACCCGGTGACGCTGTGGCGCAACGACGAGCCGTGGCGCGACAACCCGCAATTCGACCGCGCCAGGTACACGCGCGGGATCGCGCGCGCCAGCTACGACACGCGCACCGATCCCCTGCGCCCACGCTCGGGGTGGTGGCTGCAAGGCGAGTACGAGTACGGCGACGGCACGCACGAGACGTACGGCACGGAGACGGCGGTCGCCGTGGCCTCGGGAGCGCGGAGCGTGACCTACGGTCGCGGGATGCTGGACCTGCGCCGCTACACACGCCTCTCGCGCTCGGTGCAGGTCAACACCAGGCTGATCGCCGGGGGCTGGCTCCACGGGGACGCCCTGCCGCTGCAGCGGCGGCTCTCACTGAGCGGGCCGGGGGCCAACACCGGCTTCGCGTTCCGGGAACGCGTGACGACGCCCGATCGGCTGCAGTGTGCCGGCACGGTGGCGCTGGACGGATCACCGGCGCTCTGCGATCGCATGCTGCTGCTGAGCGTGGACTACCGCCACGACATCAACTGGAACCTCGACCTGTTCGCGGGGCGGCGGATGATCCAGCCGGACCGCAGCGGCTACGCCGGGTGGGTGCTGTTCACGGACGTCGGCCGCGGCTGGCTGGTCACGCCGCGCAGCGTACCGGCGCCGCGCGATCCCGACGCGCCCGCCGGGATCGATGCCCTGCAGACCAGCGTGGGCTTCGGGCTGGAGCTCGGCCAGGGCGGCGTGTACGTGGCGAAGGCGCTCGGTGCGCCGCCCTCGCGCGGTGTGCAGGTGTTCCTGCGCCTGGTGCGGCGCTACTAGTGCGACACGCCGTGCCGCGACGGGTGGCCATGCGCCGGCTGCTGCTGGGGTGCGCCGCGGCCGTCGCGCTGCTGTCGCCGGTGACCGCCGCGGTGGCGCAGGTGGACGCGCGACTCGAGCTGTCGCTGCCGCCGCGCGCCGTCGGTGGCGCCGAGGGCCCGGCCTTCACGCCGCATGCGGCCCTCGCGACACGCGACCTGCGCGACCTGGTCCGCGGCGGCTTTCCCGCCCGGCTGCACTTCCGCTGCGAGCTGTGGCGCGATGAACGGCTCAACAACAACATCGCGGCGGCGGTGGAGTGGGACATGCTGGTGCGCTTCGACCAGCTGAGCCGCAAGTACGAGGTCTTCCGCATCGCCGAGAACAGGGTGAGCCGCCTGGGGCGCTTCGACACGGCCGAGGAGATGGAGGCGCTGGTGGGGCGGCCATACCGGATCATGGCGCCACCGATGGTGCGCGGCCGGCGGTACTACTACGACGCCAGCCTCGACATCGAGGTCCTGAGCCTGAGTGACCTGGACGAAGTGGAGCGGTGGCTGCGCGGCGAGGTGCGGCCGGCGCTGCGTGGCGACCGCAACCCCGGGACGGCGGTCACGCGCACAGTGCGCAGTTTCTTCGTCAAGCTGCTGGGCGGCGAGCGGCGGCACTACCAGACGCAGTCGCGCACGTTCACGGCCGAATAGGCGCTTCCCCACCCGCCGTCAGGCCGCGCCGGCGGCCTCCATGAATGCGGCGAGACGGCGCGGGTCGAGCGCGCCGTCGGTGCGCACGCCGGTGCACAGGTCGAGCCCGAACGGCTCGACGGCCCGGATGGCGTCGCCCACGTTGCCGGCGTGCAGGCCGCCGGCGAGGAAGACGGGGCGGCCGCAGCCGTCCCGGATGCGGCGCGAGAGGCCCCAGTCATGGGTGCGGCCGGTGCCGCCGAGTTCCCGCACGGGAGCCGTGAGCCGTCCCGAGTCGAGCAGCAGGGCATCCACCGAGGGGGCCACGGCGAGGGCGTACGCCACGCTCGCCTCGTCCTCCACGTGCACCACCTGCACGAGCGTGATGCCGGGAAGTTCGGCTCGCAGCGCGCGATGCACGTCGGGGGTGAGGTGATCCACGAGCTGCAGCGTGGTGGGCCGCGTGTGATGCTGCTGTGCCACGATCGCCTCGACGGTGACGGCGCTGGTGAGCAGGAAGGTCGCCACCGCGGGCGGCACGGTGGCGACGATCGCGGCGATGGTGTCCTCGTCCACGACGCCGGGGCCGCTGGGCATCCGGCTCACGAGCCCGAGCGCCGACGCGCCGTGCGCCACGGCGACGGCGGCTTCGTGCACACTGCTGATGCAACAGACCTTGACGCGTGGCGCGGTGACCACGTGGCGCGAGATCACGCCGTCTGGCCCGCGGCGGGCGACCCCTCGATGCGGCGGATCTGGGCGAGCATGTCGTCGCCGTAGAACACCTTGATGTAGCGTGCCTGCTTGGGCGTGAGCCGTCGCACCGCCCAACTCAGGTGCACGAAGTGCGGCTCCACCGGGATCGTGAGCGGGTGCATTCCGATCTCGTGCGGCATGCGGTTGGCCTTGCGCGTGTTGCAGGGGCTGCACGCGGTGACGACGTTGTTCCACTCGTTCAGCCCGCCGCGCGAGATCGGGATCAGGTGGTCGCGTGTGAGCTGCTCGCGCGGCTTGAGCTCCGACTGCACGCGACCGCAGTACTGGCACTTGTAGCCATCGCGGGCGAAGAGGAAGGTGTTCGTCACCTGCCGCCGGAACCGCCGCGGCACGTGGATGAACTTCGTGAGGCGGATGACCACCGGGCGCGGGAAGGAGAGCTTCTCCGAACGCACCACCTTCCCGTCGTCCGATTCCACGATCTCGGCCTTGCCGTCGAGCAGCAGGCGGAGCGCACGTCGCATCGGGACCAGCGTGAGCGGTTCGTACGAAGCGTTGAGCGCAAGACAGCCTACGTTCACGTACCCTCCGTCCGTCAGGAAAGTGAAACGCCCCTCGCACACGAGGCGTGGCGAGAGGCGCGATTCGACACCGTGGGGGTGCCGGCGTGGGCGTGGGCATGGCGGCGACTGGAGTGCCAGTCGGCGCCATGACGCAGCAGGCTGCTGCTCACCACCCGCACGCGAGTCATCGCGCGGCTCCCACCGGTTCGGCCACCGGGGTGAGCCAGCCGTGCCGGTCCTCGATCGTCCCGCGGGCGATGCCGAGGAACTCCGTCTGGATGGCGCGACAGATCGGGCCGGGCTTGCCTGTGCCCACCGGGATCCGGTCGATGCTGCGGATCGGGGTGATCTCGGCGGCGGTGCCCGTGAAGAACACTTCGTCGGCCACGTACAGGAACTCCCGCGGGAGGGCCTGCTCCCGCACCTCGTACCCCAGGTCGCGCGCAATGGTCGAGACCGAGTCGCGCGTGATGCCATTCAGGATGCCGTGGGCGAGTGGTGCCGTGTAGAGCACGTCGTCCCGGATCACGAACAGGTTCTCGCCGCTGCCCTCCGACACCAGGCCCTGGTTGTCGAGCATGATGCCCTCGACGTAGCCATCGAGGCGGGCCTGCATCTTGGAGAGCTGCGAGTTCAGGTAGTTGCCGCCGGCCTTCGCCATGGTCGGGAAGGTGTCGGGGGCGGCACGCCGCCAGCTCGACACGCACACGTCCACGCCGTTCTCGAGCGCCTCGGGACCGAGATAGGCGCCCCAGTTGTAGGCCACGATGAACGTCTCCGTCATCTCGGGATCCTGCGACGGCAGGACGCCCATCTGCTCACCGGTCCGCGCCATGAGCGGGCGCAGGTAGCACTGCGACAGCCCGTTCGCGTTCACCGTGTCGACCACCGCCTGCATCAGCTCGTCCACCGTGTAGCGGGTGGGCATGCGGTAGATGCGGGCGCTGTCCACCAGCCGGCGCATGTGGTCGCGCAGGCGGAAGACGGCGCCGCCGCCGGGCGTCTCGTAGCAGCGGATGCCCTCGAAGACGCTCGACCCGTAGTGGACGACGTGCGACATCACGTGGATGTTCGCATCCTTCCAGGCGACGAGCTGCCCGTCTCGCCAGATCTTGTCGGTGGGTCCGGGCTTCGGGGCGGCCATGGGCAGGTCGGGGAAAGGGTGACCCGGGATAGTAACCGGTTCCAGACGACTGGCGCCACGGCACAAGCTGTCACGGCACGGCGACGGGGCCGCGCCACCGAACGGGGCGGCCGCACGCTCAGGACACGGCGTCCCCTCGATCGAGGCGCTGGGCGATGCTGTCTGTGAGGGTGGTCAGCCGCGCCCGCGTGGCCCGGACGGAGCGGTTCCACACGGCGCGGGCGGCGACTCCGGCGGACGCGAGCGCAAGCAGACCGCCCGCGACGCCGACCACCGGTGTGGCGACGGATGCGACGGAGAGGCCGGTTGCGACAGCCGTGACGAGGGCGCCGAACCCGAGAACGAACTGACGCCCGTCGGCGCGGGCGTCGGCGCGGACGACGGTGCCATTCTTATCCGGCACGATCGACAAGGCGAGCGCACTGAAACCGTTGTCATACCGCCACTCGGTCCCACCACCGACGTTGTGCACGGTCCCGGTCTCACCCAGCGCCTGGCGTGCGAGCGCGATGGCGGCCATGGCGTCCGACGCGCTCGCGGGTCGCCCCACGCGGCAGCCGATCTGCATCCCGGCGGGCTCGATCCAGCGAGCATTGCCGGCCCTTTCAGGCGTCATCGCCAGGCGCTCGGCGGCCCGCACCACGTGCTCAGGCGCGATCTCGGCCCCGGCCGCAATGGACTGAATCTCCTGCAACGAGTAGCGCGGCGTGTCGTCGGTCGACAGCTGCGCCGCATCGCGCAGGATGCGGTCCAGTTCCTCGGGGGAGTACTCGCGATCTGCCATGGTGAGTGCGGCTGGCGCGTCAGGCCATCGGACCCGGGCGGTGCGGCGTGTGCTGGCGCGGTCCGGACTGCATGCAGTCTGCGCACTTTCGGACTCGCCTGCAATGCGCGCCCGTGGTCACGTCTGGGCGCTGCGAGCGACCAGCAGCCGTTGTGTCCGCCCCGCGATGCGCCGCCGGTCCGCCAGGTGCGCCTCGGTGTCACACAGGACTCCATCGGCGACGGCGATGCGCCCACCCGCGACCGTCATGCGCGCCGGGCTGCCGGCCACGCCGTGCAGTAGCGAATCGCAGACATCTCTGACCGGCAACGCTGCCAGGCCATCCAGCGGAAAGGCGCAGAGGTCTGCCGGTGCCCCGACCGCCAGCCGCCCGAGCCCCGGCCAGAGTCCGAGCGCGTCCGCGCCGCCGGCCGTGGCGTGCTGCAGTGCAATCGCCGCCGGGAAGGCGCGCCACGTCTGGTCACGCGTGCACGCCATCAGGTGCGCCACGCGCGCCTCGTCGAGTAGGTCCATGCGGTTGTTGCTGGCCACGCTGTCGGTGCCGATGCCGACGCGCAGGCCCGCATCGAGCATGGCTTGCAACGGCGCGATGCCGTGCCCGAAGCGGGCGTTCGACACGGGGCAGTGCGCCACCGCGCAGCCGGCAGCGGCCAGCAGTGCGATGTCGGCGGCGTCCGTGCGCACGCCGTGGATGATCAGCGGCCGCGCGCCGAGTGCACCGGCATCGTGCAACAGCTGCACGCTCGAGCGCGCGTGCGCACCGGCGGGATCGATGCCGCGACTGCGCCACAGGTCGGCGTACGGTCCCTCGCCGCGCGTGACCAGTGCCTCCTCGAACGCGCTCTCGGCCAGGTGCACCGCCATCGGCAGCGATTCGGCGAGTGCGTACGCGGCGGCGGCACCGAACAGCGCCGCCGACACCGAGTACGGTGCATGTGGCGAGATGCCCACCCGCACCGCATCGGTCTGCAGTGCGCGGAGCGCGGTGACGGCGAAGCGCAGGCCCGCCATCGACGCATCACACTGCGCGGGCGATGGGCCGAACACTTCCTTGTACACGACGCCACGCACGCCCATCGCCGTCATCGCGCGCAACACCGGCGCGCCGGTGTCGGTGGTGTCGGCGTACGTCGTGATGCCGCGCAGCAGCCCCTCGGCAATGCCGATCCGCGCGCCCGCCTCGACGTCGTCGGGGTCAGCGAGTTCGGTGCGACGCAGGTGCGTCAGCGTGCGGATCCACTGCGCGAAGTCGAGCCCCTCGAGCAGGTGGCGCAGCGGCGTGAGCTCGAGGTGCGAGTGCACGTTGACCAGGCCCGGCAGGATCGCCGCGTCACCGAGGTCGAGGACGTCGTCCACCGCCGGGGCGCCGGCGGCGGTGCCGACGCGGGTGATGATCGCGCCGTCGGTGGTGACGGCACCATTGGGGATCGGCGGCCCGTTCATCGGCAGCACCCAGGCCGCCCGATAGCTGCGACGCACGTCAGCTCCCGCGCGTGCCGTGGACGGCCGGGTCGTACAGGTCGGCATCCGCGACGCCCAGCGCGCGCGTCAGCGCCAGCGGCCACTCGATGTTGCCGACCTGCGGTGGCTGGTGCCCATCGGAGCCGAGCGAGAGGCGCACGCCCCGCGCCACGGCGCGCTGCACCAGGCGCGGGTGTGCGCGGTAGCGGTTGGAGACCTCGAAGCAGATGCCGTTGCGATGCAGCGCCTCGACCAGCCGCTCCTCGTGCCACTCCTGCCACAGCTCCTCGGCGGGCACCTCGCGCAGCTCGTGCGGCAGCAGCGTCGGGTGCGCGAAGATCTCGACCGGCATGCCATCGGCGAGGGCCTCCACGGCGTCCACGTGGAGGGCCATGTAGGCCTCGCGGGTGAGGCCGGCGGGGAGGGCGCGCTGGAACATGCGCACGAGGGAGCCATCGGCCAGCGGCACCGCGTGGAGTGAGCCGATGCGGTGGGTGAAGCGTGCGAGCTGGTCACGCGTGAGGTCTCGCCAGAGCGAGTCGTGCGAGCAGAACTCGGCGCTGCGGTACGGGAGGTGGGCGATGCGGGCGGCGTACTCGTCCACCGACGCGGGGCTCTTGAGCGAGAATCGCACGTCGCGGCTGGCGTGGTCGCTGACGGTGCCGCGCACGCCGCGCAGGGCGGCGGTGGCGATCACCTCATCCGGGCTGAGGACGCCGTCCGAGCAGGTGCTGTGCGCGTGGCAGTCGAGTGGTTGCCAGTCGCTCACGGCAGGCGGAACGGATTCGTCGTGTCGGCCGCCGGCTTCTTCACGCGCGGCGTGACGACGGTGCCGCCCCCCGGGAGCGTCATCACGTTGGTGAGGCTGTCACCACCGTCGCCCGGTGCCCCCGGCAGCGAGCCATCACACTCCTGCGTGGGCTCGGTGCCGGCGACGAAGTAGTCGATGTAGACGCGATCGGCGGGGCAGAGCGGTCCGGCGCGGAAGCCGGTGAGCCGGTCGACGGGCACCGCGACCAGGCCGCCCGGGCCGGCGAAGTCGCCGGGGTTCGCGCGGCGCCGGTACACCTCGTTCATGAAGGCGGTCCATGCCGGCGCCGCGAGTTCACCGCCCTGCGCGTTCCGCATGATCGTGCGCGGCTTGTCGAGCCCCATCCACACGCCGGCGACGAGGTCGGGGGTGAAGCCGATGAACCAGACGTCGGCGCCGTCGTTGGTGGTGCCGGTCTTGCCGCCCGAGGGAATGCGCAGGCTGGCGACGGCGCGCGCGGCGGTGCCACGCCGGACAACATCGCGCAGCATGTCGGTCATCAGCCAGGCCTCGCCGGTGGAGAGGACGGCGGTGCGCACCGGCTTCGGCTCCCAGAGTACCTCGCCCTTCGCATTCTCGACGCGCACGATGCCGGTGGGCCGGGCACGGATGCCGCCGGCGGCGAACGTGGTGTAGGCGGCGATCATCTCGAGCGGGTAGACGTCGGCGGCCCCGAGGTGGAGGCTGGGGAACGGCGGCATCGGCGTGCTGAGCCCGAAGCGCCGTGCCATGGCCGCCACGCTCTCCTCGCCCAGGCTCATGCCGAGGCGCACCGTGGCCTGGTTGCGCGAGAGGTACAGGGCGCGCCGCATCGGGATGTAGCCCATGCTGCGGCCGTCGAAGTTCTGCGGCGACCAGGTGCCACCACCCGACTGCGGCACGCTGAGCGGGCTGTCCTCGAGCGCCTCGGCGGTGGTGTGGCCGTTCTGGATCGCGTCGGCGTAGACCAGCGGCTTGAAGGTCGACCCCGGCTGCCGCAGCGCCTGCGTGGCGCGGTTGAACTTCGAGTCGCCGTAGTCGCGGCCTCCGACCATCGCGCGCACGCCGCCGGTGCGCGGGTCGAGCGCCACGAACGCGCCCTGCAGGTAGGGGGTGATGCCCGACTCGGCGCGGTCGTCGTCACCGGCGCGGGCGAAGTGCTGCTCGTAGGTGAGGAACTTGTAGGCCCCGAACCGGCCGCCCTCGATGGCGCGCAGCTGCTGCTCCATCGCGCGCTCGGCGGCCAGCTGCATGTCGATGTCGAGCGTCGTGTAGACCTTGAGGCCCTGCTCGTAGAGCTGGCGGCCGAACTGCTCGTCGAGCTGCTTGCGCACCCACTCCACGAAGTAGGGTGCGATGTCGCCCGTCTCCGTCCGCTGCGCGAGCTGCAGCGGGTACGCCTTGGCCAGCGAGGCGTCGGCGTCGCTGATGATGTGCTGCTCGCGCAGCAGCTCCAGGACCGTGTTGCGTCGCTGGACGGCGCGATCCGGCTCCACCCGCGGGTTGTAGCGGTTGGGCGCCTTCGGCAGCGCGGCCAGCAGGGAGGCCTCGGCGAGGTTCAGCTCGCGCACGTTCTTGCCGAAGTAGCGCTGCGCGGCCGACTCCACGCCGTAGGCGCCGTTGCCGAGGTAGATCTGGTTCAGGTACAGCTCGAGGATCTTCTGCTTGGAGTACTTCCGCTCGATCGCCAGCGCGACCTTGCCCTCGCGCATCTTGCGCACGACCGACTTGGCGCGCTCGAGCCGCTCGGGGAAGATGTTCCGCGCGAGCTGCATGGTGATGGTGGAGAACCCCTGCGCGTAGCCGCCGCGCACGACGTTGACGAGCAGCGAGCCGAAGACGCGGTAGAAGTCGATGCCGTGGTGGCTGAAGAAGCGGCGGTCCTCGGTGTAGACGAAGGCGTTCTGCACCAGCGGCGGGATGTCCGCCAGCCGCGCGACGGTGCGCCGCTCGAGGCCGAGCTCGGAGATGAAGCGGCCGTCGGCGGCGTAGAGCTTGGAGGTCTGGCGCGGCTGGTAGAGCTCCAGCACGTCCACGCTGGGGCACTGCCCGCCCGCGCAGACCAGCGTCCAGCCGGCGGTGAAGGCGCCGGCTCCGAGCGTGGTGCCGAGGGTCGCCAGCAGCAGCGCGCCACGGATGAACCGGTTCTGGAGGATGCCAGCGACTGAGGCCATTGGCGGAAGGTAGCCATGCGCCGGGGGTGCGGCCAACGCGGAGGGGACTGGCCGGGAGGTTAGTTTGCCGGCATGACCGGCCACACTTTCCTCGAGGAACTCGCCTGGCGCGGGTTGCTGTTCCAGCACACGGAGGGCGCTGCGGCCGCCATGGCACGCGGCCCCGTGACCGGGTACTGCGGCTTCGACCCGACGGCGTCCAGCCTGCACGTCGGCAGCCTGGTGCCGATGATGACGCTCGTCCACCTGCAGCGGTCGGGGCACCGGCCGGTGGCGCTGGTGGGCGGCGGCACGGGGATGATCGGCGACCCGAGCGGCAAGGCCAGCGAACGCCAACTCCTCACCACGGCGCTCGTCGACGAGAACGTCGCCGGCATCCGCGAGCAGCTCGCCCGCGTGCTCGACTTCAGCGGCCCGCGGGCGGCGCTGATGCGCAACAATGCGGACTGGCTCCGTCCGCTCGACCTGATCGGCTTCCTGCGCGACGTGGGCAAGCACTTCACGGTCAACTACATGCTGCAGAAGGACTCGGTGGACTCGCGCATCGGCAGCGAGGCCGGGATCAGCTTCACCGAGTTCTCGTACATGCTGCTGCAGGCGTACGACTACGCGGAGCTGTACCGCCGCGACGGCGTCACGCTGCAGGTCGGTGGCAGCGACCAGTGGGGCAACATCACCGCCGGCACGACGCTGATCCGCAAGCTGCACGGGGCCGAGGCCCATGCGGTGACCGTGCCGCTGATGACGACGGCCGCCGGCACGAAGTTCGGCAAGAGCGAGG
Source organism: Gemmatimonadaceae bacterium (assembly GCA_020851035.1). Lineage (NCBI taxonomy): Bacteria > Pseudomonadati > Gemmatimonadota > Gemmatimonadia > Gemmatimonadales > Gemmatimonadaceae > Gemmatimonadaceae bacterium. The sequence continues at coordinate 38,285 of JADZDM010000020.1, forward strand.
CCGGCGCCGTCTGGCTCGACGCCGGCCGCACCTCGCCGTACCAGTTCTACCAGTTCTGGATCGGCAGCGACGACCGCGATGCCGGCCGCTTCCTGCGCACCTTCACGCTGCTCTCACGCCCCGAGATCGAGGCGCTGGACGAGACCATCGTCACCGCCGCCGGCAAGCGCGAGGCGCAACAGGTGCTGGCCCGCGAGGTGACGACGATGATCCACGGAGCCGAGGCCGCGCAGGCCGCGGCGGAGGTGTCCGCGTTGCTGTTCGCGAAGGGCGACCCGTCGGTGCTCTCCGCCGCCGCGCTCGCCGCACTGGCGCGCGAGGTGCCGACGGCGCCGGTCGCGCGCGCCGACACCTTCGACACCCTGGCGCTGTTCGTGACCGCCGGCCTCACCGCCAGCAAGGGCGAGGCGCGGCGCCTGCTGCAGCAGGGTGGCCTGTCGGTGAACGGGGCGAGGCTCTCGGCCGATGACGCGACACTGGCCGCAGACCGGCTCCTCCGCGGGCAATACCTGCTGCTGCGGAAAGGCGCGCGCGACTACGCCCTCATCGACGCCGCAGGCTGACGCGGTTCACCCGGGCAGCAACAGCCCGAGGACCGTCTCCCACTGCGCCGGCGTGGTGTACCAGTGGGGCGCGAGCCGGATGCAGCGTTCACGGACGGAGTGGATCACGTCGTGTGCGCGGAGGCGGGCCGACGTGGCGTCGAGGTCGGGGGGCTGCACGGCGAACACGCCCGCACGCCGGTCGCGGGCGCGCGGCGTGACGAGCCGGATCTCCGGGTGGGCGTCGCAGAACGCCACCAGCCGGTCGCCCAGCGATGCGATGTGCTCCGCGATCGCCGCGGGCCCGAGTTCAAGGAACAGCGCGAGGCTGGCGTTCATCCCGGCGAAGTCGGGGAATGGCAGCGTGATCACCTCGAAGCGGCGCGCGTCGTCGAACCACGCCGGTTCGTAGGTGAGCATGTTGAACAGGTCGTCGGAGCCCATGGTGGACATCCATCCCACCACCGGTGGCTCGAGCTGCGTGACCAGCGCGCGGCGCACGTAGGTGAACGCGCTGCCCCACGGCGACTGGAGCCACTTCTGCGCGCCGCACGAGAGGATGTCGATGTGCGTGCGGCTGACGTCCAACGGCAGTGCGCCAAGCCCCTGGATGGCATCCACCACGAAGTAGATGCCGCGCGCCTTGCAGGCCTGGCCCACCGCTTCGAGGTCGATGCGCGCGCCGCTGCAGAACGAGACCCAGCTCACCGCCACGATCTTCACGTTCGGCCGCGTCGCGATGGCGTCGAGCAGCGCCGGCACATCCGGCACGTCGTCCACACACGGCAGCCGCACGATGCTCGCGCCGACGCGCTCGGCGCGCTTGATCCAGGGGAACACGTTGGCCGGGAACTCGCGGTCGACGGTCAGGATCTCGTCGCCCGCCGAGAGTGGGAGCGCGAAGGCGGCGAGGTTCAGGCCGTGCGAGGTGTTGGTGGTGAGGGCGATCTCGCCCGGCGTGGCCCCGATCAGCGTCGCGACCAGCTCACGCGACCGCTGCAGCACGGCGAAGAAGTGCTCTCCGCGGAGCGTGTGCGGCATGTGCCGGAGCTGCACGTAGGACGCCGCCACATCGGCGGTGCACTTCGGGTAGGCACCGGTCGAGGCGTGGTCGAGGTAGATGACGGGGCTGTCCGTCATCCACGGGTACTCGCGCTGGCGGAGTGCGGCGAAGTCGCTCATGGTGTGGCCTGCCGGGCCAGCCGGCGGGTGATCTGGCGTGGGTCGGTGGCGTCGCGCAGCGCGTCACCGAGCAGGTTGAAGGCGAGCACGGCACACCCGATGGTGATGCCGGGCGCGAGGGATGTCCACGGGGCGCGCCGCAGCTGCGACAGGTCGCGGGCATCGGCGATCATGCCACCCCAGCTGGGCGTTGGTGGCTGCACGCCGAGCCCCAGGAAGCTAAGGGACGATTCGGCCATGATCGCAGCCGCGATGCCGAGGGTGCCGACGATCACGAGCGGCCCGGTGACCGCGGGCAGCACATGGCGGAGCAGGATGCGCAGGTCGGTGAGTCCGAGGGCGCGCGCGGCCTGCACGTATTCCAGTCCGCGCACGACCATCACCTGTCCGCGCACCAGGCGCGCCACCCCCGCCCATCCGACCACGCCGATGGTGACCGTCACCACGGTGAGGCTGGGCTGGAACGCCGCCACCATCGCGATCAGGAGCAGCAGTGTCGGGAAGGCCAGCGTGACGTCGGCGACGCGCATCACGAGCTCGTCGATCCAGCGCCCGTAGAAGCCGCTGAGGAGGCCGAGCGTGCCCCCCACGAGGAGGGCGATGGCCTGCGCCCCGAGGCCGACGGCGAGGGAGATGCGTGCGCCGAAGAGCAGGCGCGCCAGGATGTCGCGCCCCTGGATGTCGGTGCCGAGCCAGTGCTGCGCCGACGGCCGCGCCAGCTGCTGCGCGAGGTCGATCGCGATCGGGTCGTGCGAGGTGAGGAGCGGCGCCGCGATGGCGGCAATGACCAGCGCCGCCACCAGCAGCGCACCGGTCAGGGCCCGGCCATCCTGTCGCATCACCGCCCATCCCGTCGTGCGCGGCGCGCCGGTGGCGGCGGCCACCGCGCTCACATCCCCTCCGGCAGCGGCGGGGCGCCGTCCGGCTGGTACTTCCAGCGCCGGTGCTGCCAGAAGTACTGGCCGGGATACTCGCGCACCCAGTGCTCGAGCCGTTCGGTGTAGGCGGTGACGAGGCGCAGCACGTCGGCCTCGCGATCGCCGCTGTCCTGCACCTCGAGCGGTTCGACCACGAGGCGGTAGTGTCCCGACGCCTGCCGCACGGCCGCGACGAAGACCATCGGCACGCCGAGGCGCAGCGCGAACACCGCCGGGCCGCGCGGCGTCTTCGCCACACGCCCGAAGAACGGCACGAACAGGGACGCGAGGCCGAGCACCCCCTGGTCCGACAGGAAGCCGACGATCCGGTTGTGGCGCACGCTGCGCGGGGTCTGCCGCACGGCCTGCTCGTCGAACACGACCTGCACGCCGAAGCGCTGGCGGACCCGCGTGAGGTAGCGCTCGAAGACGCGGTTGCCCATGTGGCGCGCGATGGCATCGATCGGTACGCCCCGCGCCGCGATGTAGCTGCCCCCCAGCTCCCAGTTGCCAAGGTGCCCCGTGACGAGCAGGCCACCGCGCCCCGCCTGCAGGATGGCGTCGAGGTGCTCCCAGCCATCCACCCGGTCGAACAAGGCGAGCAGGTCGGCCGGCGTGGCCCCCTCCATCAGCGCCGCCTCGATCGACGTGCGGCCGAGGTTCTCGTACGATTCGCGCGCCAGCGCCGTCACCTGTGCGTGCGTCAGCGTGGGGAAGGCGAAGGCGATCTGGGTCTCGGTGACGCGGGCGCGGATGCCGAGCCGGTAGGCCAGCCGGCCCAGCGCGGCGCCCACTGCGGAGCCGGCGCGGAACGGCAGGAATCGCAGGGCGAAGACCACCGCGCGGATTCCGGCGTACTCGAGGTGGTGTTGCAGCGTGGGGGCACGCACGGCCGGCGCAGGCTCGTGCGGGTCGATCGCGGTCAGGCCGCCACCCGCGCCGCCGTGGCCTGGTCGAGCACCGTCATGATGGCATCCGCCACGGTCGAGAGCGTGCGGCGCGCACGCGCGTCCACGCCGGCGACATCCGCGAGGCGATCGAGCTGCGCAGGATCGTCGAGGAGGTGCGTGAGCGTGGCGGCGTTCGCCATCGCGTCCTCGCGATCCACGATCATGCCGGTCTCGCCGTGGCGGATGTAGCGCTCGGCCATCGCGCCGCGCGTCGAGATCACGGGGCGCCGGAGCGCCATCGCGTCCAGCACCGCGATGCCGCCATCGTCGTGATCGGCCGCCACCCACACCAGGTCGGCCGCGGCGAGCAGGGGGGCGCGATCGATCGGGTCGCCGACCAGTGCCAGCGCATCGCCCAGGCCAAGCGCCGTGGCGTGCACCCGCACCTCGTTGGCGTCCGGTGGCGTGCCGATGAGCAGGGCGCGGATCGGATGCCCGCGGCTGCGCATGGCTGCGATGGTGCGGAGCGCGGCCGCTGTGGCGCGCCGCGCATCCGGGTCGGTGACGATGGCGATGGTGGTGGTGCCGATCGGCGTCGGTGAGGCGAGGACGCGGTCGAATTGTGCCGGGTCGATCGCGAGGTCGGCCACGATCCGGCCGCGCAGGCCCTTCACCGGGGCCGAGGCGGTGGCCTCGGCGGCGGAGCTGTGCATGAACCAGGTGGGGGCCAGGCGCACGGCGAGCCGGGTGCGGAAGGTGACCGGTGAGACGATGCCGGTGGGCATGCGGCGGAGCACCGCCGTGCCGCGGCCGTTGCGGCGCAGGGCCCAGGCGGCGAGTGCGTGGGCCTCGTCCCCCGCGACCACCACCGTGTTGGCCCGGAACTCCCGGACCATCGTGGCGAACCGCATCGTGTCGCCGAACCACGACTCCCGCGGCTCGAAGGGCAGGAGGTCGAATGCCGTGCAGCCCGACGCCACGTCCGACGCCGGCGGGCACGCGATGCCGACCGTCACCCCGCGTGCCGCGAGCGCGTGGCCGGCCTCGACGAAGACCCGCGCCAGCCCGTCCCACTCCGGTGACGGGTGGAAGAACATGATCTGCTTCATGCGTCCACCCCGGCGGCGGCAAGGGGTTCGCGCTCGCGGAACTGCAGGGTGTAGAGCCGATGGTAGGCCCCGCGCTGCGCCAGCAGCGCGGCGTGCGTGCCGCGCTCGATGATGCGGCCGCGATCGAGCACCAGGATCTGCTGCGCGTGCTCGACGGTGCTGAGTCGGTGCGCGATCACGAAGACCGTGCGGCCGGCCAGGAGGCGGTCGATCGCGTCCTGCACCAGCCGCTCGCTCTCGGTGTCCAGCGCCGAGGTGGCCTCGTCGAGGATCAGGATCGGGGGATCGCTGAGGAGGGCGCGGGCGATGGCGATGCGCTGCCGCTGCCCGCCGCTCAGCCGCGTTCCGCGCTCGCCGAGCACCGTGTCGTACCCCTGCGGCAGCGCGGTGATGAACTCGTGCGCATTGGCGGCACGGGCGGCGGCCTCCACCTGCGGCTGCGTGTAGCGGCCGGGGGCACCGAAGGCGATGTTGGCGCGGACGGTGTCGTTGAACAGCACCGTGTCCTGGCTCACGATGCCGGTGAGCCCGCGCAGCGACCGGAGCGTGATCTCCTGCAGGTCCACGCCGTCGAGCAGGATGCGGCCCGACGTCGGCGTGATGAAGCGCGGGACGAGGTCCACGAGGGTGCTCTTCCCCGCGCCGCTGGCCCCGACCAGGGCCACGATCTCCCCGCGGGGCGCCTCGAACGTGAGGTCACGCAGCACCGGCTCGTCACCGTAGGTGAACGACACGCCCTCGAAGCGGACGCCCTGCGCCACCGCCGCGACGGTGCGCGTGCCCCGGTCGAGGCTCGCCTCGGTCGGCTCGTCGAGCACCTCGAAGAGCCGCTCCGCGCTGGCCAGCGACTGCTGCGCGGTGGCCGGCACCTGCGAGACCTGCTTCAGCGGCTGCAGCATGCGGAGCACCACCAGCAGGAACGTGATCAGGTCGGCACCGTTGAGCGAGCCGTCGACGAGGACCTGGCGCGCGCCGATCCAGAGCACCAGCACGGCGATACCGGTGCCGGCGATCTCGGTCAGCGGCTGCGAGAGGGCGCCGAGCGCCGAGACCCGCGTCATGGCACGCGCATAGCGTCCGCTGGCATCGGTGAAGCGCGTCGTCTCGTGCGGCTCGGCCCCACTCGCCTTCACCAGCCGGATGCCGCTCACCGCCTCCTGCACGATGCTCGTCATCTCGCCGTACTCGTTGCTCAGGCGGCGGTGCCGCTTGCGGAGCTTCCGGATGATCGGCTGGAGCGCCCCGATGAGCAGCGGGGCCAGCACCAGCGCCACCACCGTCAGCCGCCAGCTCAGCGAGATGAGGTAGGTGATGCTCACCACGATCGTGGCGGCACTCTGCAGCGAGCGGGTGACCAGCTCGGTCACGAGCGCCTTGCTCTGCGACGTGTCGGAGAGGACGCGGGAGACCACCTGCCCCACCTTCGTGCGCTGGAAGTACGAGAGCGGGAGCTGCACCAGGTGGCGGTACACCGTGTCGCGCAGATCGCGCGTGACCAGCTCCTGCAGGCTCGCGCCGAGCTGTCCGCTGAGCCACGCGAAGGCGTTCTTCAGCGCGACCACGCCGAGGATGATGAGCACGACGACCTGCAACGATCCCATCTTGTCGGCCGGGTCGAGGAACCGGCCAAGGTACGCGTTGAGGGTGCCCTGGATGCCACCGGTCGCGGCCTGCTGCGCGGCACCGGGGGCGGTGCCGAAGAGCAGCTGCAGGAACGGGATCAGCAGCGTGAGCGAGAAGACGTCGAGCCCGGCGACCAGCAGGTTGCACGCGATCGTCGCGGCCATCCGCCAGGCGTGCGGACGCAGGATTCCAAGCAGGCGACGGTACACGATCAGCGGCGGGGCACGAGACGCACGAGCGGCAGGATCATCTCCTCGGGGCTGACACCGCCATGGAAGAAGCCACCGCGGTACCGGCCCTGGTACTCGCGGAGCTTGGTCGGATACACAAAGTAGCAGTCCCCGGCCGCCAGCAGCGTGTTCTTGCCCAGCCCGCGGCGCGGCAGCCGGAGCGCATCGGCGTTCGGGAAGAGCAGCGCCTGCTCCGCCTTCTCGGCGCGCAGGTCCTCACCGAACTTGTAGCGCAGGTTGTGCGTCGCATCGCGGCGCGCGAACACCGTGGCCGGCGTCTGGCAGAGGATGGAGCCGTGGTCGCTGGTGAGGATCACGGTGATCCCCTTCCGCGCCGCCTCCTTCAGCACGCTGAAGAGGCTCGAGCGCTCGAACCACTGCCGCGTGAGCCGCCGCAGCGCCACCTCGTCCTTCGCCACCTCCAGCAGCACCGAGTTGTCGGAGCGGCTGTGCGTGAGCAGGTCCACGAAGTTGAACACGAACGCGCTCACCCCCTCGGGCGCCACCGCGGTGGTCACCTTGCGCTCCAGTTCCTCGGACTCGTGCGGGGTGCTGATCTTGTGGTAGCGCACCGGCACGTTGTGCCCCAGTTCCTTGAGCTGCAACTCCAGCAGCTGCCGCTCGTGGGCATTCAGCGACTCGTCCTCGCGCTCCTTCCACCAGTCGGGGTGCATCCCCGCCATCTCGCCCGGAAAGAGGCCGCTGAAGAGTGCATTCCGCGAGTACGGCGTGGCGGTGGGCAGGATCGAGTAATAGTGCGAGCGCTCCTCGGTGAACCACTGGCCGAGCAGGGGCGCCAGCCCGGCCCACTGGTCGAGGCGCAGGCAGTCCACCACGATGAAGCAGGCCGCCTTCTCGGTGGTGAGCAGCGGCGCGACGTGCTCGGCGACGATGTCGATCGAGAGGGGCGGGCGGTCGCCCTGCAGGTCGGCCAGCCAGAGAGGGTACTGCCGCCGGATGAAGTGGGCGAACTCGCGCCGCATGGCGGGATAGAGACCCACCAGCGACTCGCGCAGCCCCCCCTCGCCGGCCTCGTCCAGCGCCACGTCCCAGCGCGTGACCTCGGCGGTGCGGTCCACCCAGCCCCGCCAGTCGGCACTGTAGCCTTCCGCCTCGAACGCGCGGAACCGCTCCACGAACTCGCGTGCCAGGGCCTGTTGCCGGAGGCGCGTGCCGTCGAGGATCCGGGTGATGGCGGTGAGCACCTGGCGCGGGTTCACCGGCTTCACGAGGTAGTCGTGCACGGCCGCGCCCAGCGCCTCGCGCAGCGTGCCATCCTCCTCGCTCTTGGTGATCATCACCACCGGCAGCATCGGGTCGATGGCCTGCACGTCACGCCAGGTCTCCAGGCCACGCTTGCCGGGCATCTGCTCGTCGAGCAGGAGCACGTCGAAGCGCCGGCGCCGGAGCAGCTCGAGGGCGTCTTCCGAGTTCCGGGCCATCTCGACGGCGTAGCCCTTGTCCATGAGGAAGATGCGGTGGGCCTCGAGCATCTCGGCCTCGTCATCGACCCACAGGACGGCTTTGGCGGTGGTGGTCATGTGTCGCGGAAGTTACCCCATCGCGGGTCGGCGGGGTTTCCGCGGGGGCGTCCGGTGGTGCGCCGCGCGAGGATAAGTTTGCGGCGTGCAACGTCCCGCCACCCTCCTGCCGCCCGTGGCCGCGCCCCTGAAGGCGCTGGTGACGCTGGCGGCCGCCCTGCCCCAGCCGCGTGACCGGACGACCGTGCTCGCCTGCTGGATGCTGGCGCGCATGGCGTTGCCCCGGGTGCAGCGGGAGTCGGAATTCAGCGACCCCGACGCCCTCCACCAGCGCGCCGAGGCGACGCGGCGCTGGATCGGGACCCAGTCGCTGCCCGGCGAGGTGTCTCGCGCCGCCAGCCGCGCCTGCGACGCGGCGGGCGAGCGCGACCCTGCCCACCTGGCCGACGCGCTCGATACCCTGCGCGATGCCGCCGATCCCGTGCTCAACAACGGCTCCCGTGCCGAGCTGACCACCCTCGCGCAGTTGCTCCGCCGGACCTCCCTCGCCGCGATGCGCTGATGACCACCAGCAAGGAACTCCTCTCGCACGTGCTGCACCGGCTGGCGTCGGACCTGAAGCCGACGCCGGCTGCCGACCTCGTCGGCACTGGCTATCCCTCGCTCGACCGGCTCCTTGCCGGCGGGCTGCGGCGCGGCGAACTGGCGATCCTCGGCGGCGACGCGGGCGCCGGCAAGACGGCACTCGCCCTCGGCATCGCAATCCGCGCCGCTGTGCAAGGGGTGCCGGTCCTGATCCTGAGCCACGAGTCGAGCGTGGAGCAGTGCTGGGAGCGCATCGTGTCGGCCGAGTCCGGTGTCACCCACATCGCCATGCGGACGGGCGTCCTGCCGAACGGCGGGGCGGACGCGTTGCGCTCCGCCGCGGATGTGCTGCGCCGCCTGCCCATCACCGTGGAACGGGCCCCGCACACGCCGGCGCTGCTGGCGGAGCGGATCGAGGACCAGCCCCTGCCGCCGCTCGTCCTGATCGATGGCCTGGCCGGACTGGATCAGCCGCCGCGTCCCGTGGCCGAGGCGCACGCGCAGGTGGTGCGGATGGCCAAGCGCGCGGCGGTGGACCAGGGGGTCGCGATCCTGCTCACCGCGCCGCTGGCGGCCGACCGGTCACGCCGTCCCCCGCCGCGTCCTGTGCTGGCCGACTTCGGGATGCTGGGCAGCGCGGCCGCCGTGGCGGATGCGGTGCTGGGGGTGTTCCGCGAGGCGCTGTATGACGACGCGCCCGACGTCGCGGGGGCCTTCGAGGTGCATGTCCTGAAGCATCGTTCCACGGTGGCGGCCTTCGCCGACCTCTACATCGAGCCCGGCGCCGGCCGGGTCGAGGACCTGATCGAGTCGTAACCGGGCCCGGCCGCCTTATCTTTCACGGCTGACCCTCACATGCAGACCGAACGGAGTTGTCATGGCTGGCCATAGCAAATGGAAAACGATCAAGCACGCGAAGGCGGCGACGGACGCCAAGCGCGGTGCCGTCTTCACGAAGCTGATCCGGGAGATCACGGTCGCGGCCAAGTCGGGCGGCGGTGATCCCGGCGGCAATCCGCGGCTCCGCACGGCGATCGACGCCGCGCGCTCGGTGTCGATGCCGAAGGACAACATCGATCGCGCGATCAAGAAGGGGACCGGCGAGCTCGAGGGCGTGGAGTACACGGAGGTCACGTACGAGGCCTACGGGCCCGGCGGCGTGGCCCTCATGATCCAGGCGCTCACCGACAACCCCACGCGCACGGTCGCGGACGTCCGCGCCAAGCTCACGCGCAACGGCGGGAACCTGGGCACCAGCGGTTCGGTGGCGTTCATGTTCGACCGCCGGGGGCGCATCTACCTTCCCGCCAGCGGCGACGAGGATGCGATGATGGAGCTCGCCCTGGACTGCGGCGCGAGCGACTTCGCGCACGAGGACGGGACGTTCGCCATCACCACCGAGTCGTCCGACCTGCACGCCGTGAAGGAGGCGCTGGAGGCGAAGGGGATGAAGGTCACCGAGGCGAAGCTGGAGTGGATCCCGCAGAGCACGGTGCACGTCACCGGTGAGAACGCGAAGACGCTGGTGAAGCTGCTGGACGTGCTCGAGGACCTGGACGACGTGCAGAATGTCGAGGGCAACTTCGACATCGATGACGCCGCGCTCGAGGACTGACGTGCCGGAGCCCCGCTGCTGATCCTGGGGATCGATCCCGGCACCGCCGTCACGGGATTCGGGGTCGTGCGCGGCGAGGGCGTGGGCGCGGCCACGCTGGTGGAGTGTGGCGTGCTCCGCACGTCGCCGCGCCACGGGCTGCCGGATCGCCTCTGCGAGCTCTTCGACGGCGTGACGGCGCTGCTGGAGCGGCACCGCCCCGACGCGGTGGCGGTCGAGTCGATCTTCTACGCGCGGAACGTGCGCACGACGATCACGCTCGGGCACGCGCGCGGCGTGCTGCTGCTGGCGGCTGCGAAGGCGGCCCTCCCGATCCACGAGTATCCGCCGGCCGAGATCAAGAAGGCGATCACCGGCACCGGCGCCGCCACCAAGGAACAGGTGCAGTACATGGTCAAGACGCTGTTGCGCCTCAAGACGGTGCCGAGCCCGAACGACGCCGCCGACGGCGTGGCGGCAGCACTCACCTGCCTGCTCACCGCGCGCACGCAGGCGCGGATCGCCGGCCAGCTGGAGCGCGCGCGATGATCACGCTGCTGGTGGGCACGCTGCTCGAGCGCGACCTCGCGAGCGTGGAGCTGCTGACGTCGGGCGGGGTGGGCTACACGCTCGCGATCCCGCTCTCGACGTTCGAGGGGCTGCCGAAGGCGGGCGAGCCGGTGCGGTTGCACACGCACCTGGTGGTGAAGGAGGATGGCTGGCAGCTCTTCGGCTTCGGGACGACGTACGAGCGCAACGTCTTCATGCGGCTGCTGAACGCGAAGGGCTTCGGCCCGCAGCTCGCGCTGAACATGCTCTCGGCGCTCAGCGCGGAGCGGCTGGTGCGGGCGATCCGCGAGCGCGACGTGGCCACGCTGCAGCAGGTGAAGGGGCTGGGGAAGAAGAAGGCGGACCAGCTCATCCTCGACCTGGCCGACAAGCTGGACGACCTGCAGCGTGGCGCGGCATCGGTGGCCGCGACCGGCGGGGCAGGCGTGGACGACGCCGTGCGCGCGCTGCAGTCACTGGGCTACGCCGCCGCCGAGGCCGAGTCGGGCATCCGGGCAGCACTGGATGCGGGCGAGGGCCGCGAGAGCACGGCGGCACTGATCCGGGCAGCGCTGGCGCGGATCGGGGCGCGCTAGTGCGCCGGGTTGGCGCTCCGGTGTTTCTTCGGGTATCGTGTCCGGCATGACGCGCGCCGAGATCACGACCCCTGACGCACTGGACGACGACTCGCTGGTGGAGCTGTCCCTGCGTCCGCAGCGGCTGGCCGAGTTCATCGGCCAGCCGAAGGTGAAGGACTCGCTGCGCATCTACATCGACGCGGCGCAGAGCCGGAAGGAGCAGCTCGACCACGTGCTGTTCTTCGGGCCCCCGGGCCTGGGCAAGACCACGCTGGCGGAGCTGATCGCGCGCGAGATGGGCGTGAACATCCGCACCATGGCGGGGCCGGCGCTGGAGAAGCCGGGAGACCTGGTGGGCACGCTCACCAACCTGCGTGCAGGGGACATCCTGTTCATCGACGAGATCCACCGGCTGCGCCCGGTGATCGAGGAGTTCCTGTACCCGGCGATGGAGGACTTCAAGGTCGACATCCGCCTGTCGGACGGCCCGAAGGCGCAGACGATCACAATGCCGGTGGAGAAGTTCACCCTGATCGGCGCCACGACGCGGCTCGGCATGCTGACGGCGCCGATGCGTGCGCGCTTCGGCATCGAGCAGCGACTGAACTACTACCCGACGTCGGACCTCGAGCAGGTCGTGAAGCGCACGGCGTTCGTGCTGGACTGCACCATCACGCCCGATGGTGCGCACGAACTGGCGCGTCGCGCACGGGGCACGCCGCGGGTGGCCAACCGCCTGCTGCGCCGCGTGCGCGACTACGCGCAGGTGAAGGCGAACGGCGTGATCGACAAGGCGGTGGCCGACGCCGCGCTGGAGCTGCTGGAGGTGGACTCGTTCGGCCTCGACGACATGGATGCGCGGATCCTGCGCGCGATCATCGAGAAGTTCGAGGGTGGGCCGGTCGGGCTGAAGACGATCGCCGCCGCGGTGGGCGAGGACGAGGGGACGATCGAGGAGGTGTACGAGCCGTTCCTGGTGCAGAACGGCTTCCTGCAGCGCACGCCGCGCGGGCGGATGGCGACGGCGATCGCGTACCGGCACTTCGGGTATACGCCGCCTGGCGATGCGTCGTCGTCACAGCCGTCGCTGCTCTAGCGGTCGTGTGCGTTCGAGATCGTCAACAGTGTTCACGCGGAATGCGCGGAAGCACGGAAGGCACTCCTCACCAGCCAGCACGGTCGCAGTTCGATGGAACAAGTCTGGAAGGAACTACGAGCCCGCACTCGCAGTTCCCATGAATTCAAGCCTTCGAATGGGCAGAGATGTGGGCAGCACCGCTGCAGTCTTTCCGTGCTACCGCGCCCTCCGCGTGAACACTGTTAACGATCCAGCCACGTGAGCGACCGCAGGCCAGACGGCACGAAAGTCAGCGACTACGACTTCGCCCTGCCAGAGTGCCTGATCGCACAGGAGCCGATGGCCCGCCGCGACGAGAGCCGGCTGCTGGTCGTGCATCGTGCCACGGGCATCATCGAGCACCGACGGTTCCGCGACATCGTGGACTACGTCCCGGCCGGTGATGCGCTGGTGGTGAACACGACGAAGGTGATCCGCGCGCGGCTGCTGGGCACGCGACCCAGCGGGGCGCCTGCGGAGGTGCTGCTGCTGAAGGCACTGGGTGACGATGTGTGGGAGGCGATGGTGCAGCCCGGGGCGAAGCTGCAGGCGGGCAAGATGGTGACGATCGGCGAGGGGTTCCACGTCGAGATGCTCGACGCCACCGATCGCGGCACCAGGCGCGTGCGGCTACACGCAACGATGGGCGCCGCCGCGGCGATCGAGCACTTCGGGCACATCCCCCTGCCGCCGTACATGACACGCGGCGACACGCCGACGGATGCGATGCGCTACCAGACGGTGTACGCACACGAGGCGGGCTCGGTGGCGGCGCCGACGGCAGGGCTGCATTTCACCGACGCGGTGCTCGACGCGCTCTCGGCGAAGGGCGTGCGGCGCGCGGACGTGCTGCTGCACGTTGGCGCGGGCACCTTCCGGCCGATCAGCGTGGACGACCCGGCGGAGCATGTGATGCACGAGGAGTCGTACGACGTGTCGGCGGCGACGGCCGCGGTGCTGAACGAGGTGAAGCGCACCGGGCACGCGGTGTGGGCCGTGGGCACGACGTCCACGCGCACCCTCGAGAGTGCGACCGATGCGCAGGGTCAGCTGGCGGCCTGCGCCGGTGACACCCGCATCTTCATCCATCCGCCGTACCGCTTCCGCATGGTGGATCACCTCCTCACGAACTTCCACCTGCCGAAGTCCACGCTGGTGATGCTGGTGGCGGCGTTCGCGGGGTATGAGCTGACGATGCGGGCGTATCGCGAGGCGATCGAGGCGGAGTACCGGTTCTATTCGTACGGCGACGCGATGCTGATCGTCTGAGTTCGGCTGCGCTTGCAAGCGCATCGTCGTCGGGCGGGCATCGTCAACAGTGTTCGCGCGGAATGCACGGAAGCACGGAAGGCACTACTCACCAGCCGGCACCGCTCGGGTTCAATGGGACAAAGGGAAGAGGAAGTGCGAGCCCGCTCTCGCAGTTCCCTGACGTCTTGTCGATTCGAAGAATCACGGGGGCAGGTGACGCGGTAGTGCATTCCGTGCTTCCGCGCCCTCCGCGCGAACACTGTTGACGATGCCGACTCATCACCGACCAAAGCGCAGCGCACGACGCCAGGGAGCCGCTAGGTTTCAGGACGCAACCGATCCGAAACCAATGCCAGACCGATGACAGATTTCGCCTTCCGCACCTCGCACGACTCCGGCAGTGCCCGCCTGGGCTGGTTCACGACACCACACGGCGTGGTGGAGACCCCCGCGTTCATGCCCGTCGGCACACACGGCACGATCAAGGGGCTGAGTGTCGGCGAGGTGAAGGAGGCAGGCGGGCAGATGATCCTGTCGAACGCCTACCACCTGTACCTGCGGCCGGGCGACATGATGGTGCGCGCGCTGGGCGGGCTGCACGCCTTCACGCGCTGGGATGGGCCGATGCTGACCGACTCGGGCGGGTTCCAGGTGTTCTCGCTGTCGGGGCTGCGGAAGGTCCGCGAGGAGGGGGTGGAGTTCCAGAGCCACATCGACGGGTCGATCCACCAGTACACGCCCGAGGGCGTGATGCGGATCGAGCGGAACATCGGGGCGGACGTGATCATGCAGCTGGACGAGCTGATCGCGGGGCAGGCGGAGAGGGCGGCGAGCCGTGCGGCGATGGAGCGGAGCCTGCGGTGGCTGGACCGGTGCCGGGTGGAGTTCGACCGGATTTCGCGCGAGGGTCGGGGGGCCCCCCCCCACTTCGAAGTTCCGGCCGGCGCCCCGCCCATGGCAACTCACGATCCCGCCACCGACATCGTTCCACCGCGCCAGACCCTCTTCCCCATCATCCAGGGCGGCGTCCACCCCGAACTCCGCGTCGCCTCCGCCCGCGGCATCCTCGACCGCGGCCCCTGGGACGGCATCGCCATCGGCGGCCTCTCCGTCGGCGAGTCCAAGCCCGACATGTACGCCACCCTCGAGGTCGTGGACCCGGTCATCCCACGCACTCTCCCCCGCTACATGATGGGCGTCGGCTTCCCGGACGACCTCGTCGAGGCCGTCCGCCGCGGCGTCGACCTCTTCGACTGCGTTGCCCCCACCCGCATGGGCCGCAACGGCACCGCCTTCACCCCCGACGGCAAGGTCCAGGTCCGCAAGAGCACCTTCCGCCACGACCGGCGCCCCCTCGTCGAGGGGTGCCCCTGCCAGTGCTGCCAGCACTACGACCGCGCCTACCTGCGGCACCTCTTCGTCAGCGAGGAGATGCTCGGCCTCCGCCTGCTGTCGCTCCACAACGTGTCGTACCTCATCACGCTCATGGCCGACGCCCGCGCCGCCCTGCGCGCCGGCACCTTCGCGTCATGGAGCGCCGACTGGCTCACCCGGTACCGGGCGGCCGACCTCCCTGCCACCCGCGCCTGACGTCACGGCACCAGCCACGGCACCAGCTGCGGGACCAGCGCGACGGCGCTGAACCGGATCGCGCGTCCCGCGAACGCGGTCAGCAGGAACAGCCCGACCGGTGCGCGCACGATGCCGGCACCGATGACCGTGAGGTGGAAGGGTGGCAGGCTCACCAGCGCGCTGCTGAGCAGGGTTGCACCGCTGAGTCGCGGATGCCGGCGGGCCACGGCGGCCGAGGTGTCCACCTGCCGCCGAAGCCACGCGTTCGTCACCCGGCCATGCTGCGTGCCAAGCCAGTACCAGAGCAGCTTGCCGAGCACGTGCCCGAACGCGTTGAGTAAGACCAGCGGCACCACGAGCGCCGGCGGTTGCACGGTGGCGAGCACCAGCACCGCCGCCTCGGCGGCCCCGATCGGGACCGCACCGAGCAGCCAGCCCAGTCCGAAGGCCGAGGCCATCGCGGCGCCGGGCGACGGGAATGCCGCGATCGCGTGCCCGAAGATGCGAAGCGGCTCGAGCCCGGTGTCAGGAAGGATCACGGTGGCGAGCCTCACGAGTCTCCGCGGGTGAGGATGGGTGGGACGCGACGCGGCGCGGCGGAAGTTACCGCGCCTGTCCACCGCCATGGACGAACAGGTCAGCCGCGGCCGCGAAACCCGCCCACCCGGATGCGGGGACTGCGCCCGGCACCAACTATCTTGTGGGGATGACCCGCGCCGGTACGCGCGCCCCCGCGCGCCGTCCGCCGGACCACCGACCCCAGCCGCTCACCTGATGACCTCCCTGCCGCTCCCGACCCTCGCCATCCTCCAGCTCCCCGGCGGACAGTCGCTCGTCGCGCCGCTGCTCATGTACGGCGGCATCTTCGCGATCTTCTACTTCCTGCTCATCCGCCCGCAGCAGCAGCAGCGGAAGAAGCACGAGTCGGCCGTCCTGCAGCTCAAGAAGGGCGACCGCGTCGTGACCGCCGGCGGGATCATCGGCGAGGTGCAGCACATCAAGGCCGCCGCCACCCCGTCGCCCGAGGACGAGGTCACCGTCAAGAGCGGCGAGTCACGCCTCGTCGTCGAGCGCGGCCGCATCGCCAAGATCTTCTCCGCCACCGGTGCCGCCACCAGCGCGGACAAGGTCGCCTGATGGCCGTGCTCGACATCCAGGTGCTGGGCAGCCCGATCCTCCGCCGCGAGACGCAGCCCGTGCAGCAGATGACCCCCGAACTGCGCAAGCTCGTCTCGGACATGTTCGACACCATGTACGCCGCCCGCGGCATCGGCCTCGCCGCCCCGCAGGTCGGACGCAGCGAACGCATCGCCGTCGTGGACCTCGAGAAGAATCCGATCACCCTCATCAACCCGGTCGTCACCACCCGCGCCGGACGCAGCAGGCGCGAAGAGGGATGCCTCTCCATCCCAGACATCCACTACGAAGTCGAGCGCGCCGCACGCGTCACCGTGCAGGCCCTCGACATCGACATGCAGCCGATCACGCTCGAAGGCACCGACCTGTTCAGCGCCTGCCTGCAGCACGAGATCGACCACCTGCACGGCAAGCTGTTCCTGGACTACCTCTCCATCCTCAAGCGCCGCCAGGCGATGCGCGAGTGGGACGAGCAGCGTGACGACTTCCCCGACTTCATCCGCCGCCTCACCCCCGACGTGATCGCACGGCTCAAGGCCGAGGACGAGGAAGCCGGCGAGTCGGAGCAGCATCACGCCGATTCGCTCTGACCTCGACACGCCGGAACTGACCACGTGCGCATCCTCTTCTGGGGCACCCCCGAATTCGCCGTGCCGCCCCTCGAGGCGCTGCTCGGTGAAGGATTCGACGTTGTCGGCGTCGTCACCCAGCCCGACCGGCCGGTGGGCCGCACGCGCACCCTGACGCCGCCGCCGGTGAAGGAGGTCGCGCTGCGAGAGGGGCTGCCCGTGCTGCAGCCGGAACGGCCGCGCGGCGAAGCGTTCCTCGCCGAGCTGACGGCACTCGGCGCGGACCTGAACGTCGTCGTCGCCTACGGGCACATCCTGCCCGCCGACGTGATCGAGTACCCGCCGCGCGGCACCATCAACATCCACGCCTCGCTGCTGCCCGAACTCCGCGGTGCCGCGCCGATCGAGACCGCCATCCGCCGCGGCCACACCGAGACCGGTGTGACGATCATGCGGATGGTGCTGGCGATGGACGCCGGCCCGATCCTGCACGTTGCGCGCGTCCCGATCCTCGCCGACGAGACCGGCGGCGAGCTCCGCAACCGGCTCGCCGAGGTCGGCGCGCAGGCGCTGATCGAGGCGCTCGCGCTGCTGGAGATGGACCGGCTGCCGGACATCGAGCAGGACCACGACCGCGCCACCTTCGCCCCCAAGATCGGGCGCGAGGACGCGCGCATCGACTGGGCGCAGCCGGCCCCCGTCGTGGCGAACCTCATCCGCGCCTACGACCCGAAGCCCGGCGCGTTCACCACCCACGGCGGCGGTGACGTGAAGTGCTTCGGCGTGCGGCCGTCACACATGCACACCCATGTGGACGCCCCAGGCACCGTCATCGCCGTCGACGGCGACGGCCTGCTCGTCGCCTGCGGCGAAGGCACGGTGCGCATCGCCGACGTGCACCCGGCGGGGAAGCGACGCCAGGCAGCGCGGGAATGGGCCGCCGGCCGCGGCGTGGCGATCAATGACGTGCTCGGGCTGGTGAGTCAGGCGTGACACGCGGGACCGTCCCGTCGCTGCACGCGCTCACGACGGACGTCATCCTGGCCGATCCGGGGTTCGTGGCATCCGCCCACGCGCTGATGCACGCCTGTGATGCCCGCGTCGCCATTCACCTCCGCGCCACCGCGGTGACGGCGCACCGCCTGCTCGAACTCGCGCTGGAGCTGCGCGTGGTGGCCGAGCGCACCGGGAGCTGGGTGCTCGTGCACGACCGGCTGGATGTGGCGATGGTCGCCGGCGTCACCGGGGCGCAGCTCACCTCGCGCTCCCTCTCGCTCGCGGATGCACGCCGCATCGCCCCCGCCCTCGCCCTTGGCGCCAGCGTGCACGAGTCGGCCGACGCCTGGGTCACCGCGCAGAGCGGCGCCACCTTCCTCGTCGCGGGCCACCGTGACGACGGGGCGCGGATGGCGACGGATCAGGTGACGTTCGTGTCGGAAATCGTCGAGGCAGCGGACGGCTGCCCCGTCATCGCGGTCGGCGGCATGACGCCGGAGCGCGCCAGCAGCATCGGCCGGACCGGCGCGGCGGGGATCGCGGCCATGCGCGGCATCTGGTTCGACGATGCTCCCAGGGCAGCCCGTCGCTATCTTGCGGCGTATGACGAGGGATTCCGCGGGTGAGGCTCCTGTGACGCTCGCGGCGGCCCCGGCCCGCGGCACGCTGATCACCGAATCGCGCATCGCTGCGGCGGAGATCCTCGCCGCGCTGCGCGGCGGCACGCTGCTCGACGCCGCCTTCGAGCGCACCACCACCGCCCTCGACCCACGCGACCGCCGCTGGGTGCAGGAACTGGTGTACGGACTGTTGCGCTCGCGCGGCTGGATGGACGCGATCCTCGCCCCACGCATCACCGGTGGCCTGGCGCGCCTCGACGCCGACCTCGGCGACCTCCTGCGACTTGGCAGCTACCAGCTCCTCGCCATGGGCAGCGTGCCGGCATACGCCGCCATCGCGCAGACCGTCGAGCTGGCGAAGCGGCGGCACGGGATCGGCGCCAGCAAGCTGGTGAACGCCGTCCTCCGGCGCATCGATCGTGAGCGGGAGCAGCCCGCCGTCGCCACGGCCGAGGGTGCGGCAGCGGCGCTGGACCGGCACCACGACCAGGACGAACGCCTCGCCATCCGGAGCAGCCATCCGCGCTGGCTCCTCGAACGCTGGATCGCCCAGTTCGGGCGCGAGGCCACGGAGCGGCTCACCGCGCACAACAACACGGAGGCACCGATCATCGTGCGGCCGTTCGGCATCACGGTGGATGCCCTGCGTGCGATGCTCGAGGAGCGCGACGTCGTCACCACCGCGCCGGCGCTGCTCGACGACGGGCTGCAGCTCCCGGCCGGCGTGTCGCTCACGCAGCTGGGCGCCTTCCAGCGCGGGCAGCTGTTCGTGCAGGATGCCGGCAGTGCGCTGGTGGTGCAGTACGCACACATCCCGCCAGGCGCCGTCGCCGCCGACCTCTGTGCCGCGCCGGGCGGCAAGACGCTCGCCCTGCATCGCGCCGGCGCCCAGGTCATCGCCAGCGACCGCTCCGCCGCCCGCCTGCAACGCCTGCACGCGAACCTGGACCGGATGCAGGTCACCGACGTGGATGTGCGCGAGATGGATGCGACCGCGCCCACCCTCGAACCCGTGGATGCGATCCTCGTGGACGTGCCCTGCACCGGCACCGGCACCTTCCGCCGGCACCCCGACGCACGCTGGCGGCTGCGCGTGAGCGACATCGCCCTCCTGCCGGTGCTGCAGCGTGACATCCTCGCGGCCGCCAGCAGCAGCGTGAAGCCGGGGGGGCTGCTGGTCTACAGCACCTGCTCGCTGGAGCGTGAGGAGAACGAGGCCGTGGTGCACGACTTCCTCGCCGACGACGACGCCTTCGTGCTCGAGCCACCGCCGGCGGGCACCGTGCCCGCCAGTGTGCTCGACGGCGGCATGTTGCGCGTGCTGCCGCAGGAACACGGCGTGGATGGCGCGTTCGCGGCCCGGCTGCGGCGGGTGCGGTGAGTCCGACCGTCGTGGCGGGACGCGACCGGCGCGGGGGCACGCTCCGCCAGCGACTGGCGCGGCGTCCGTTCCTCACGACGGGGATCGCCGGCTTCGTGCTCGGCTTCATCGCCGTGGCGCTCTACCTCGTGCCCGGCGCGATGGCGCGGAGCGCCTCCGCGGTGCCGAACGTGGTCGGCCTGCTGTACAACGACGCGGCGGCCCGCCTCACGGCGGCCGGCTTCTCGGTGAAGATCGGCGAGTCGCTGAACCACGCCACCGCCCCGCGCAACTCGGTGCTGGGGCAGAACCCGGCGCCGGGCGTCAAGTCGCTCAAGGGCAACGAGGTGGTGCTCGACATCTCCCTCGGTGCGAAGCGCGGCACCGTGCCGAACGTGATCGGGTTGTCGCGCAGCGACGCCATCACGGAGATCGAGGCGGCCGGGTTCGACACGCCGCGCGAGTTCATCGAGAAGCTCGACCAGCACCCCCGCGGCGAGGTGCTGGCCACGCTGCCGCGCGGGGGCGCGACGGTGCCGCAACCATCCACGGTGCGCCTCACGGTCAGCGCCGGCCCGGATGCCATCGGCGTTCCCTCCCTCGTCGGCATGCCGGTGGAGGACGCACTGGCGCTCCTCGGCCAGCTCGGCCTGACCCCCGGTGCCACCCGCACCGACAGCAGCAGTTCGCAGCCTGACGGCTTCGTGAGCGCACAGCGACCCGGGGCCAGCGCGCCGATCGTGCCCGGTGGCACGGTGACGCTCACCGTGTCGCACCCACGCGCGCCGCGCGACAGCGTTGCACCCTGACGCCAGACGACCCACGGCAGCCGCCACGGGCACCGCTATCTTTCGCACATGACCGTCCGAATCGCCCCCTCGCTGCTCTCCGTCGACTTCGCGCGCATGGCCGACGACCTCGCCATGATCGAGGCCGGCGGCGCCGACTGGCTGCACGTCGACGTGATGGACGGCGTGTTCGTGCCGAACATCACCTTCGGCCTCAAGGTCATCGAGACCGTGCGCCGGCTCACGTCGCTGCCGCTCGACGTGCACCTGATGACCGTGGAGCCGGAGAAGTACTTCGAGAGTTTCGCGAAGGCGGGCGTGAACGGCCTCACCGTGCACGTCGAGACGGCACCGCACCTGCACCGCCAGCTCATGCGCATCAAGGAGCTCGGGTGCCTCGCGGGGGCGACGCTCAATCCCTCCACCTCGCTCGAGACCGTGCGCGAGGTGGCCGGTGACCTGGACCTGCTCCTGATCATGACGGTCAACCCCGGCTTCGGCGGGCAGAAGTTCATCCCGCAGTCGCTCGACAAGATCCGGCGCGCGCGGCAGCTGCTGGACGGCATCGGCAGCCGGGCGATGCTCGAGGTGGATGGCGGCGTGGCGCGCGAGACCATCCGCGCCTGCCACGCGGCGGGTGCCGACACCTTCGTGGCGGGCAACGCGATCTTCAGTGCCGCCGATCCGGCAGCCGAGGTGAAGGCGCTCCGCGACCTCTGCCTGCTGGAGCCGGCATGACGGCAGGACAGCAGTGGAGCGTGGTCGGCGCCATCGTCGCCGTGCTTGGCGGCGCGCTCTGGTTCGGCTCGTACACGCTGAGGGACGAGCTCGTCGGCGTGGACGTCGGCACGCAAGCGCCCGCATTCGCCGGCGCAACGCTGACGGAACCCAGCCGGTCGAAGTCCCTTGCCGACTACCGGGGCAAGGTCGTCCTGCTCAACGTCTGGGCCACCTGGTGCGGCCCGTGCCGCACGGAGATGCCGAGCATCGAGGCGCTGCACAAGGAGATGGGACCGAAAGGGCTGCACGTGGTCGCCGTGAGCATCGACAGCGCCGGCTCGGCGCCCGAGATCGCGAAGTTCGTGGAGAGTTTCAAGCTCACGTTCGAGGTGCTGCACGATGCCAGCGGCATCATCCAGCAGGCGTACCAGACCACCGGCGTGCCGGAGACGTTCGTCATCGCCGCCGACGGCACGATCCGGAAGAAGAGCATCGGCGCCTCGGACTGGAACTCGGGACCGAACCGCGCCCTGATCACGCAGCTGCTGAAGGACGCCGGCCAGTAGTGGCGGCCCGCGCCTGATGCGCATCCTCGGCATCGAGACGAGCTGCGACGAGACGTCGGCGTCGGTGCTCAGCGGCAGCGGCGACACGGTGACGCTCGAGTCGCTGGTGATCCTCTCGCAGGACGTCCATCGCATCTTCGGCGGCGTGGTGCCGGAGATCGCGAGCCGGCAGCACCTCACCTCCATCCTCCCGGTGATCGACCAGGCCCTGGGCGATGCCGGCGTCGGACTCCCGGCGCTCGACGCGATCGCCGTCACGCACGCACCCGGGCTGGTGGGTGCGCTGCTGGTGGGCGTCGCCGCCGCCAAGGGGCTGGCCATGACGAGCGGCGTCCCGCTGGTGGGAGTGCACCACCTCGAAGGCCACCTCTTCGCCACCAGTCTCGAGCACGCCGATGCCGTGCCGCCGTTCGTGGCGCTCCTGGTGAGCGGTGGGCACACGATGCTGATCGACGTGGCCGAATGGGGTCGCTACGAGCTCCTTGGTGCCACGCGCGACGACGCGGCGGGCGAGGCGTTCGACAAGGCGGCAAAACTGCTCGGGCTGCCGTATCCCGGCGGTCGGCATCTCGAGGCCCTCGCCGCCTCGGGCGACGCGTCGCGGTTCCGCTTCACCCGGCCGATGCTGCGGCGCGACCAGCGCCCGGGCGATGACGATTACTACGATGTGTCGTTCAGCGGGCTCAAGACTGCGGTGATGCTGGCGGTACGGGGATCCGCGGACGTCGCTGCCGACGCGCCACACATCGCTCGCGGATTCCAGGACGCGCTGACCGAGACACTGGCGGAGAAGGTGGCGCGCGCGGTCCGCGCCGGCGGTCGCCAGCGCGTGGTGCTGGGCGGTGGGGTGGCCTGCAACCGGGCACTGGTGGCCGAGGTGTGCCGGCGGGTCGGACCGACGGTCGCGGTGCGGGCGCCGTCGCCACGCATTGCCACGGACAATGCCGCCATGATCGCACGCGCCGGCCTCTTCCATGCTGAACGCGGCAACTGGGCTGGCCTGGACCTCCCGGCGACGTCCGGCGCACCGATCCCGGGAATGATCCGCCGCTGAGCCGGGTCCGCACGATGGCCCTCTCCCGGTACGGCTCACATCTTCCACCGCATGACGCCTTCGGCCACGACCACGGCGCACGTCCGAGCCCTGCGGCAGCGTGCCTGCGGTATTGCCGTCGCAGCGCTGGCGCTGACGCTGGCCCGGGCCGGCGCGCTGCCGGCGCAGCCCGCGCCGCGTCAGGTGCGGGTGGAGGTGCGTGATCGCGACGGCCGCATGCTGCCCGGCGTGCGGGTGGACTTCCTCCCGCGCGGCGACTCCACCAGCACCGACTCGAGCGGGGTCGCGCTGGCCGAGGTGGAGGCAGACAGCACCCTGACCATCAGCGTCCGCAAGATCGGGTTCGAACCGCGTGCGGCACGCTTCCCGGTCGGGAGCGCGCCCGCGTTCCTCGTGCGGGTGACCCTCGGGCAACTCGGCGTGCGGCTGCCGGAGGTGAGCGTGGTCGCCGAGTATCCCGGTGAGCCGTGGCGCCGCGCCTACGAGGAACGGAAGCACCGCGCGAGCGGTTCTTTCCGCGACCGCAGCTTCTTCACCGGCCGCCCCCCGATGGTGCTCGACGACTGGTTCAACGGCATGCCCGGTGTGCAGATGACGGCGCGTGGGCTGCGCATCAACCGCTGCCCCAGGCTCGGCGTCTGGATCGATGGCATGCACGTCACCGGCCCCGGGCTGTCATCGAGCCTCGCCCTGATGCAGCTCACCGCCACCGACATCGCGGCCGTGGAGCTGTACCGCATGTCGCAGCAGCAATCGCAGTACAGTGACCCGGCCAAGGAGGACTGCTCACTCCTCGTCTGGACCCGCAGCCGCTGACCGGCCCGTCCCTGCCACCACAGCCTCCTCCGCCATGCCCCGTGTCCCCCGCGTCCTGCTGACCCTCGGCCTGCCCGTCCTGCTGGGCGCCGTGTGCACGCACGCCGCACAGGCGCAACGCACCCCTCGCGACATCCGCATCGAGGTGCGTGACCGGGCCGGCAAGCCCGTGCCCGACGCGCATGTGGGGTTCTTCCTCACCGGCGACTCCGTGCGCACCGACTCCAGCGGCGTCGCCAGCATCACCGTCGAGGCGGACACCGCCATCAACATCACCGTGCGAAAGATCGGCTTCAGCGAGCGGAATGCGCGCTTCGTCATCGGCCGGGCACCGGCGTTCCGGATCCGCGTGGCACTTGGCGAGGAGGGGCAGTCCCTGCCGGAAGTCGAGATCAAGGACCAGTATCCCGGTGAGCCGTGGCGACCGGCGTTCGAGACGCGGCGCAAGCGCGGCGGCGGCCAGTTCCGTGACATCGCCTACTTCCCGGGCGGGGTGCCGTTCAGCATGAACGACTGGTTCAACGGGCTGCCGGGTGTGCGCACGGGCGGCGGCTCGGGCTCCGAGATCAACGTGCCGCGCTGCCGCAATCTCGGCGTCTGGATCGACGGGCAGCACGTCACGTCACCGGGCAGCGGTTACCGCTTCGCCCTCGCGTCGGTGCCGCCGCAGGACATCGGCGCGTTCGAGCTGTACACGTCCAACACACCGGCGCAGTACACCGGCCAGAACGAGGACTGCTCGCTGCTCATCTGGACGCGAATGCGCTGAGCGCTATCGCGGCAGGCCGGTGAGCAGCACCAGCTGGCTGCCCTGGTTCTCCGACGCGTCGATGACGGGGTCCGGGTGGCTGCCGGCCAGCCGCAGGAACCGCCCGTCCCGCCAGCCATGCGGCTGGATGGCCAGCAGGAAGGCATCGCGAATTCCGGTTTGCGCCGAGACGTCGATCATCGCACCGAACTCCCACGACCCGAGCGGGGTCGCGGCGCCGCCCCAGGGCTCCGCCACCGGGGTGTCGCGCCGGTGGTCCAGCTCCAGCACCACGCGCAGCACGCCGGTCGCGAGCGCATACTGGTAGATGTACGCGTCGTGGGTCTCGTCGCCGTAGACGTGCGGATCCTCCTGGATGTACAGGTGGTTGGTGCCGGCGACGATGTTGTCGGGATTCTGGAAGAGGCGCGCCGGGCCGCTGCGGTCGTCGCCATCGAGCAGGACGTGCAGCGTGCCGCGCAGCGGGGTGCCGGCGTCGAGGACGAGGCGATAGGTGCGTCCATGCACCGACCGGCTCGCGTCGGCATTCACGCCGGTGGCCGCCTGCCCCGTGACGTTGAAGTACAGCTCACGGCCGCCGCCGGTGCCCTTGCGGTAGTCGATGTCCTCCACGCGGCCGAAACGCATCATGTGCTGCGCGGCACCGGCGGCCTCGACCTGCGCGCCGGTGGTGGTGGCGCCGTTCGGCACCGGCCGGAATTGCACCGTATACGGTCCGCCGGCCGTCGTCATGTCCATCTCGCGCGTGTTGTCGTCGGCGCGCGCGAGCACGTACAGCGTGCCGTGTGCCAGGTCACCCACGGCGTCGCCGACATACATCGCAAGCTGGCCACCATTGGCGCCACCGTCGTCATCGCCGATGAGGATCACGGTGCGCCCGGGATACGCCGTGCCCGGGAGAGGCAGCACCTGCTCCGCGCTCCAGCGGCCCAGCGCCGGTCGCAGCATGCCGTCGTCCGGTGCGGTGCGCGGGGCCATGCGCGGGTCGACGGCCTGCACCACCGATTCGATGCCGCCCTCGATTCCGCTCAGGAACAGCGGGCCGAATCCATGTTCCGCCACCGTGGCGAGCGTGGCCGAGCAGCGCCGCCAGATGCCTGCGGCCGAGCGCACGACGTAGTCGAGTGACACGGGCGCGAACGTGTGGTCGAGCGTGACGCGGCTCACGGCACCGATCACCTCGTGGTTCGTGAGCAACGTGAAGGTGCCGTCACCATTGCGCAGCAGCCCCGTACCATCCGCCGCGCCGGCAAAACGTGGCGAGCCCGGAAGCGAGTCCGCGCTGCTGATGACGGTGTAGGCCATGACGCCGGCCGGCAGCCGCTTCACCAGCGCCGGCATGACCGAGGTGCTGCGGGCCACCGGCGCACCGGGGGCCACTGCGGTGCCATCGGTGCACGCGGCGATCCCCGCGCATACGGCGAGCGTGCGCATGAGGTCGCGCGGCGAGCGGCTCCCGATCTCGCGCGGCGCCTGCACGATCGTCAGCCCGGGCGCTTCACGCGCGGGTCGGCGGGCGGCGCGGCACACCCGCAGCCGGCGTCGCAGGCGCCGCCCTTCGGCGCCCGCGCGGCGGCAATGGCGCGCCACATCCGCCGCACCACGAAGGCGGCGGCGGCCAGCACGATCAGCGCGGTGGCGAACTGTTCGACCATGTCTGCTCCTACCGGAATCCCAGCATGCGTCCACCCTGATACACCACCAGGGCCGCGAAGTACGCAAGCCCGAGCATGTAGGCGAACTGGATCGCGGCCCAGTTCCACCCGATGCGTCCGCCGCCCGCCTCGCGAACCGTCACGGCCACCGTGCTGATGCACATCAGGGCATAGACGTAGAAGACCATGAGCCCCAGCGCCACCAGCGGCGAGTACCGTGGCGCGCCCGTGGCCGGGTTCACCTCCGAGCGCAGCCGGTCGCGCAGCGCGAGCGACGTCTCGTCCGCGTCGCCGACACCGTAGATCGTGCCCATCGTGCTCACGAACACCTCACGTGCCGCAAAGCTGGCCGCGATCGACACCCCGATCTTCCAGTCGTAGCCCAGCGGGCGCACCACCGGCTCGATCAGCTTCCCGACGCGGCCGAGCGCGGAGTTCTCGAGCTGGAGTTCGTGGGCACGCTCGGCGGGCATGCCGGCCGGCGCGTCGCTCTTCGGATAGGTCGCCAGCGCCCAGAGCAACACGCTGCAGCTGAGGATCACAGTGCCCGCCCGCCGCAGGAAGAGCTGCGCGCGATGCCAGACGTTCTGCAGCAGCGTGCGCAGGTTCGGCAGCCGGTAGGCCGGCATCTCGAGGATCATCGGCCGCACGGGTCCGCGCAGCAGGGTGCGCTTGAACACCGCCGCCACGGCCAGCGCCGTGACCGTGCCGAGCACGTACATCAGGAGCATCGTCACGCCCTGCAGGCTGAACAGCCCGCCGAGCACGGCCACCGGCGGCACGAAGGCGCCGATCAGCAGCGTGTACACCGGCAGCCGTGCCGAGCAGCTCATCAGCGGCACCACCATGATGGTCGCGAGGCGGTCCTTCGGCTCCTCGATGGTGCGGGTGGCCATGATCGCCGGCACGGCGCACGCGAAGCCGCTGATCATCGGGATGAAGCTCTTGCCGTGCAGGCCGACGCGGCGCATCAGGCGGTCCATGAGGTACGCCGCCCGCGCCATGTAGCCACTATCCTCGAGGATCCCGATGAACAGGAAGAGCATCGCGATCTGCGGGAGGAAGACGAGCACGCTGCCCACGCCGCCGATCACGCCGTCCACCAGCAGGCCGCGCAGGTCGCCCTCCGGCAGCAGCGCGCCGACCGCATCGCCCAGCCGCGACACGGCCCACTCCACGGCCGTCATCAGCGGCTGCGCCCAGGTGAAGATGCCCTGGAAGACGAGCGCCATCACCACCACGAACAGCACCGGTCCCCACACACGGTGGAGCACCACGGCATCGATCCGGTCGCTGCTGGTGCGGGCGCCGGCGTTGTGGTTGATCACCGTGCGCGCCACCACCGCGCTGCTCCAGCCGTAGCGCAGCTCCGCCTCCAGGCTGCGCGGATTGCTGCCGGCGGCCGCGACGGCGATGCGCGCCTCGTCCACCACCGGCGCGATCGCGTCGCGCGAGGCACCGTACCACGATTCGAGTCGCGGCACGGCGAGCAGCCGCAGCGCATCGTGGGCCGCGATCGGGGCCGGCGCCCCGCGCGTCATCAGCGCCTCGGCCAGCGGTGCGAGGGCGTCGGCAATGTCCGGCGGCAGCGGGAACGGCCGCACGGGAGCGGGCTGCGCCAGCACTGCGACCATCGCCTTCCGCAGCACGTCGAGCCCCTCGCCACGGGTGGCGATCGTCGGGATGACCGGCACCCCCAGCTCGTGGATCAGCGCGACGGCATCCACCTCGACGCCCGCGTCGGCGGCGGCGTCGACCTGATTCAGCGCCACCACCGTCGGCAGGCCGAGTTCCAGCACCTGGCTCACGAGGTAGAGGTTGCGCTCGAGGTGGAGTGCATCGGCCACCACCACCACCACGTCGGGCATCGGCTCACCGCCGGTGCCCCGCATCACGCCGAGCGCGATCTCCTCGTCGGGGCTCGCCGGCGAGAGCGCGTAGCAGCCGGGGACGTCGACGATGGTGATCTGTTCACCCGCCGGCCCGCGCACGGCGCCTTCCACCCGCTCCACGGTGACGCCGGCGAAGTTGCCGACCCGCTGCCGCATCCCCGTCAGTGCGTTGAAGAGGGTGCTCTTGCCCGTGTTCGGGTTGCCGACGAGCGCCACGCGGATACGGCGCAGCCCGGGCTCGACCGGCATCCCGCTGCCGGCGTGTGGCACAAATGAGGTGGACACCGGCAGGTGCGGCGTGAACCGCGCCGCGCTCAGCGCGTCGGAAGGACGGTGATGCCGGCGGTGATGGCGGGGCTCAGGGCCAGCCGCGAACCGCGCACGTCGAGGAGCATGCAGTGCCGGGCATCCACGATGTTGACGCTCGAGCCTTCCATGAGGCCGAGTTCGCGGAGGCGGCACGCCTCGTTCTCCCCACACCCGAGCGTGACGACGGTCGCCGACGCACCCGCCCGGCACTCGCCCAGCCGGCACGCGAGGGGCGCACGGGGCGCCGCACCGGCGGGGGCGGAATCGACGATCGACAGGGCGACAGACGTCACGGTTCGGTCTAGTTGAGAATGATTCTCAGGCGGGTGATTGAACAATACACCCAGCGTTCAGGCTCGGCTAGAGCAGAAGCGCCGAATGCCGAACAATCTGTTGGCAATTCCGCCCGGACTCAAGAGTCCGGGCGTTCGAGCACCACCACTGCGGCCGCCACGGCGTCGGAGTGGGTCAGCGTCACATGGATCGTCAGGACCCCCAGCTCCGTCGCCCGCCGGGCCGCCCGGCCATGCAGGCGGAGGAGCGGCCGCCCGTCGAGCGGTGAGTTCGCCACCTCGATCTCCTGCCAGTGGATGTGGCGGGCGTCCTCGCTGCCCGCCAGCGCCTTGTAGGCGGCCTCCTTGGCCGCGAACCGTGCCGCGAAATGCCGGGCCGGAGCCCCCCGCCGGTCGCAGTAGGCGCGCTCGCCCGCCGTGAACAGGCGGGCCCGGGCCCGTTCCGGGTGGCGCGCCAGCAGGCGCTCGATCCGGTCGATGTCGGCGAGGTCGATCCCGATCCCGGCGATCACGTCGCGCCGCCGGCGCCACCACGGCGCAGCAGGCGGCGCCAGAACGCCCCCCGCACACCGCGGGAGTCCGCCAGCACCGGCACCATCAGCGACCAGGTCTCATCCGCACTGCGGAAGGCCCCCTGCACCGCCTCGGCCCAGCCGCGCCAGACCCCGAACTGCGTGGCATCGCTCGCGTGGCGCAGGGCCAGCGCAGCCGCCTCGAGCCGGAAGAGCGCCGAGCCGTAGGGTGCCGCGATCTCCTCGAGTTCCGCCGCCAGCGCGCGGCGATCGGCGGCCGCCTCGAAGCGATCGGCGGCCCAGCCCTCGCGCGTGAGCTGCGCATGACGGCCCAGCCGCCCGGCATCGAAGGCCCGACGCTGCGTCTCGATCGTCCGGCTCTCCTCGGCCACCCGCCGCGCCGTCAGCAGTGCCTCGAACCAGCGGTCGTGATCCGACCCCGGCGCACTGCGTTCCGACCCGAAGGCCCGCAGCGACAGCGTCTGCGCCGGGAAGGCACAGACCGCAGCCTCGAGACGCAGCCGGAGCCCGTCCAGGTACGCGGAATCCGAGAGCACCACCTTCTTCCCTGTCGCAAGGC
This sequence comes from Gemmatimonadaceae bacterium, assembly GCA_020851035.1. Classification (NCBI taxonomy): domain Bacteria; kingdom Pseudomonadati; phylum Gemmatimonadota; class Gemmatimonadia; order Gemmatimonadales; family Gemmatimonadaceae; species Gemmatimonadaceae bacterium. Next base: position 68,141 of record JADZDM010000020.1, read on the forward strand.
AGAGGGAGAGCACCCCGTGTTCCAGCGTGGCCCCGTCGAGGGAGTCGAGGGAGACCTCGACGACCTTCGGATCCTGCGGGTCGTAGGCGATCTGCAGCGCGGTGGCGGTGAGCTCGACCGCCGCATCGTAGTCCAGCGAGCGCTCCTGCCACGCGCCGCGGAGGCGCGCGGGGATGCTCGCGGCGATGGCCACCATCAGGCGGCGCGCTCCTGCCGCACGCTCAGGATCGTGTCCACCACGGTGGCCGTCTCGGTGAGGTTCGCGAAGACCGCCAGCGGGGCGTACGGATGCAGGTCGGCGGCGGAGAAGCGCCCCGTCTCGACCCCGATGGCGCGGGCGCCGATCTCGCGGCCGCAGGTGAGGTCGTGCGGCGTGTCGCCGATGATCACGATCCGGGATCCCGGCAGCTCACTGCCGATCCGCGCCGAGGCGCGCTGCTGCGCAATGGCAGGCAGGGCGGGCCGTGATGCCGCGTCGGAGCCGAACGCCCCCACCACGAACCGCTCGGGCGCGATGTCGACCGCGCGCAGCTTGAGGGCGGCGCCGGCGACGATGTTGCCCGTGAGGAGGCCGAGCATCACGTCCTCGCGGGCCTCGAGCGCGGCGAGCAGGTCATGCACTCCCGGCAGCAGTTCCACCGTCTCGGGTGTGCCGGTGATGTCGGCCTCGAGGTAGCCGAAGTAGCGCTCGAGGGCTGCATCCATCCGTGCGTCGATGACGTCAGGGGTGATGCCGGCGAGGGTGCCAAGCTCGCGCACGATCTGCGGATCCGTCTTGCCGTCGAACGGGTGGTGCTGCGGTCCGGTGGCCCCGAACACGTCGGTCATGGCCTGGTGCACGCTGCGCCGGCCGGCGCCATGCGCCAGCAGCATCGTGCCATCGATGTCGAACAGGACGAGGACGGTCATGCCTTGCGCCGCGCGAGCAGGAGGCCGCCGGTGATGGAGAGGAATCCCATGATCTGCCAGAAGGTTGGACGGTCGCCCTGGAACTGCCATGCCACCAGAATGGCCACGAAGGGCTGCAGGTTCGCGTACAGCGAGGTCCTGGTGGCCCCGATCTTCTTCAGTCCATGGTAGTAGATCAGGTACGCGACGACGATCGCGCCCAGCCCCGAGTATGCCATCGCCGCCCAGGTGCCGGCCTGCAGCGCACCCCAGTCGGTGGCGAGGAGATCGGGACCGGTGAGCCCGAGCAGGGGGACCAGCCCGCCGATCAGCGTGATCAGCGTCAGGTGCAGCCCGTTCACGCGCTGGGTCAGCGGCCGCAGGAGGGTGGCGTAGACCGACCAGCTCAGCATCGCGGCCATCAGGTAGACGCTGCCCATCCAGCTGCCGCCGGTCTGCGCGACGACGTTGTCGCCGAGCATCACCATCGCCACACCGGCCACGGAGAGGATCACGCCGCCCACCAGGAACCGCGTGAGCCGTTCCGTCCGCGTGGCCCAGCCAAGGAGCGCCAGCGCGGCGGGAGACGCCGCCAGGATCAGGGATGCCGATCCGCCACGGGCCCGCGAGAGGCCCATGACGAACAGCCACTGATAGATCCCGTTGCCGAGCGCGCCGAACACCAGCAAACGGATGGTGTCGGCGCGGCCGGGCCAGGGGTCGCGGACCGTCAGCAGCGCGATCGCGAGCATCGCGATCGCTCCAAGCGCCATCCGCGAGGTGTTGAATGACAGCCCCGGCATGTGGGCGGTGCCGTACTGCACGGCGAAGAAGTTCGCCCCCCAGATGGCGGCCATCAGCAGCAGCAGCAGGTCGATCACGCCGAAGCCGGCCGGCTCCGGCGTCACGACGGCTGCGGCGGGCGGCGTGACGGGTGCGGAGGCGACGGTGGCGGACATGGGGCTCAATCTAGCGCCCCCCGGCATCCCTTCCTGCGCCCCCGGCGGGAGGGTAGCATGCGCGGATGCATGTCCAATTCGCGTTGTTCGCCGATGCGGCCAACCTGTCGCAGGAAGGAAAGCTCAACATCCTGGGCGTCTTCGACGCCCTGCACGTGGGGCAGCTTCCCTCGCTGCATCCGCGGGCCACGTTCGTGGTGCGCCTGAAGGCCGTGGCCGAGGACGAGGGCGCGCACGGGGTGAGCCTGGAGTGGGTCAACCCGGCTGGCGTGGTGCTCTGGTCGTCCACCGGCGAGCTGGTCGTCGGCCCGGTGCACGAGGGCGCCGATGGCATCGACGTCCCGTTGCTGGCGGTGGTGGACCTGCCGATGGACGTGCCGGGGCTCTACACGATGGTCGTCGCGGTGGACGGTGCGGAGGCCACGCGAACGGCGCTCCAGGTGACCCAGGTGCTCGCCTCGGCCCTGCCGCTGGCGCCGCCGGCCCCGGCCGGCCTGGTCTCGTGACGGCTACACCACCCGGCGTGCGCTGACGAACCGCGCGTTCAGCGTCGCGACGTAGGCGTCGTCGAGGTCACCCAGCCACTCCAGCGCGAAGCCGCCGCGCCCGAGCGCGATGTGCGCGAGGCGGTCGCCGGCAAGGGCGACGCCGACGTGGGTGATGCGGCCGTCCTCGCGGTCCGAGAAGAAGAGCAGGTCGGCGGGCTGGAGCGCCGTGCGCGCGACCGCCTCGCCGGCCAGGGCCTGCTGGTGCGCGTCCCGCGGCAGCGGCACGCCGTGCACACCGTAGATCGTCTGGACGAAGCCGCTGCAATCCGCGCCCCATGGCGTGATGCCGCCCCACTGGTAGGACGTTCCCTCGAACCACTCCACCGCCGACTGCGCGATGGCGTCCGGCGCGGTGGCGAAGTGCTCCTCCATCCGGTTCAGCGGCACGACATCCCCGTCGACGATCTCCTCGTCGAGGTCGAGCCAGGCGCCCAGCGGCAGCGCGCGCAGGCCGTGGCGCTCGCTGCGCGCGATCACGCCCATCGAGACGCGCGGCACGTAGGTCAGCGCGAAGTCCTCCGACGTGGTCGCGATCACGGGCGACTCGTCCACCAGGCGCATGAAGTACCCGTCGTGCATCCAGCCCTCGTAGGCGTCCATGCCGCGCACCCGGTGCCAGTGGTCGTCGCGCGACTCGAGCACGTAGACGGGATGCCCCGCGAGCCGCTGCGACACCTGGGCCGACGACACGCGCCCCTCCGCGAAGAGCGGCGCGATGGCGCTGCGCACGAAGGCGTGGCCGATGATGTCGCTGCTCATGACAGCCACCCTTTGGAAACGGGGAATCGCATGCTCAGGACGCCTCCATCGCGGTCGCGCCGGCCTGCTTCAGGCGAGTGATCAGTGTCATGCGGCTGATGCCGAGCTGCCGCGCCGCGTGGGTGCGGTTGCCCCGGCAGAGCGCCAGTGCGCGCAGCAGGTGCCAGCGCTCCACCTCGGCGAGCGTGGCGGTTGCCGGCGGCACGTCGCCATCGGCGGCGGTCGGCGCCAGGTGCGCGGCGCCGATGTGCGCCTGCCCGCGCGCACGCATCTGCGCGAGGGCCAGCGTCGCCTCCAGCTCGCGCAGGTTCTCGTCCCACGGGCGGGTGGAGAGCAGCGATTCCGCCGCGGGATCGCAGGACACCGGCAGCCCGGGATCGCCGTCGGCCGTCTGCGCGAGGATCGCCGACGCGAGGGCCAGCAGGTCGCCGGCCTCGCGGGCGGCGAGGGCCGGGAGCAGCATCGGCCAGGCGTGGAGGCGGTAGTAGAGCGACTCGCTGAAGGCACCGGCATTCACCAGCGCGACGATGTCGGCCGTGGTGGTGGCGAGCAGGCGCACGATGCGCCCGCGCTGGCGGGTGCGCTCCTCGAGCTCCTGCTGCGCCGCGAGCGGAAGCCGGTCGACATGGCGCAGCAGCAGCGTGGTGCCGTCCGGTGCGCCGGTCACCAGCTGGTGGAGGTCGCCGGCGGCGGCGTGCCGCGCGTCGAGCTCGAGCAGCGGGAGGTTGCGGTGCTCCGAGCCGGCGTGGATGCCGCGCGCCAGGTGGTGCTTGCCCAGGCCGCGCGCGCCCGCGATGAGCACCGGCCGGGTGGTGTCGCGGCGCAGCTCGCCGTCTCGCGCCGCGAGGGCGCGCATGGTGGTGCTCGTGCCGGTCAGCGGCAGCGGGACGGTGTCGCGCACGTCAGTACTCCCACTTCCGCGTGATGTCGAGGCCCCATTGCTGCGGCGTCGGGACGAAGTTGCGGGCGTTCACGTTGTTGCACTGCAGGAGGCTGGTGGGCGGCTCACGACCCACCGAGGCCGACAGCGATGTGCTGAAGCGATACTCCAGCTTCGCCCCGATCGAGTTCACGAACGGCTGGCTGCTGCTCACCTGGCCGGTGCCGAAGAGCTGGCACAGGCCGACGGTCGCACTCACGAACGTACGGCCGCCGATCTGCACGCCGCCACCGAGGCGCGTGCTGGCGAGCACCGAGGTCGCGCCGAACTCCTGCCCGCTCACGCCGCCGGCGGTCTGGATCTGGAACTGGTCGAAGCCGAGCGCACGCGCCACACGGTCGCCGAAGTAGCTGCCGATGGTCGGCAGGAGCACGCTGTAGGCCTGCGACGAGTACTGGTCGGCGGCGGTGGTCACGGCAAAGCTCGGGCGTCCGGTGAACAGGTAGCTGATGGCATCCGACTCGGAGAGCACCAGCGTGGGGTCGCCGCTGCCCAGCTTGAGTGTCGGCGCGACCAGCGTGCCGCCGATGGTCATGCGCACGGGGATGTCGCGGTCCTGGCGGGTGTACTGCCGCACGATGTTCACGGCCTGGATGTCGAGCGTGGGGTTCAGCTCGGGCTCGCCGAAGAACTTGAGCGTGCCGCGCTCGAGCTCGAAGGTGCGCTGCACCGCGCCGAAGCCGAGGTTGAGCCGATAGGTGCCGCGCTCGGCCAGCAGCGTGCCGTCGAGCGCGAGCTGCACGCGGGCGCTGTCCTGCCGCGCGCGGCCGAGCGTGACACCCACGTCGCCGGCCAGCTTGATGTTCGCCTCGGCGGAGCGCAGCCACACGTTGTTGCCCATCACCAGTCGCACGTCGCGCACCTCGAGGTTGCGCAGCAGCGGCGACGGGGCGGCCGCCAGCAGCGAGCGCCCCTGCGTGGTGGTGGTGTCGATCAGCGTGTAGAACTCCGGGTCGTCGATCGAGACCAGGTTCTTGGCCACCCCCAGTTCCGGGATGGTGATGTCGCCGGCGGGGATCGTGACGGTGCCGGTCAGCACCGAGCCGCGCTGGGTGCCGCGGATCTGCAGCCCGCCCGCGTCAGTGGACACGGCCAGCGTGGCGATGCGCGGCCGGTCGAAGATGCGGAGGTTGCTGGACTGGATCGCGAGGTCGAACGACGGGTCCGTGAGCGACGCGAAGCCGATGCGGCCGCTCAGGATCGCGCTGCCCCCGCGGGTGCCGGCGCCACTCACGGTCAGGCGCGGCAGCGAGAGGTTGTCCCCGGCGAAGCGCAGCTCGCCGTTCATCCCCACCATGCGCACGCCGAGCGGGGCGAAGTAGCTGGCCCCCTCGACCATGGTCACGCTGCCGTCCAGGCGCGGCTCGCGCACCGTGCCGCGCAGCTGCAGCTCCCCGGCCAGCGTGCCGCTGGCATCCGAGATCGCCGACGTCGCGGCCTCGAACAGCGCCAGCGGCGTGTTGCGCAGCAGCAGCGAGCCGCTGAGGGGGGCGTCCTGCTGCAGCGACGGGAAGGCATCCATGGTGGCCGTCACCGGCAGCGCCACCCGCGCCGAGAGCAGTGACGTGGCGCGATTGTGCTCGCTGAGCGAGACCTCGGCGCGGAAGCTGCTGTCGGCGTAGGTGCCGTCCACGCGCGCATCACCGATCTCGGTGGTGCCGACGGTGATCGCACTGGCACGTGCGACGAGTGACGCCGTGGGGGCCTCGCGCATCCCCTTCACCTGCAGGCGCCCCTCGAGCACGCCGGTCATCGTCCGCTCGCGGCGCGTGACCCACGCGATGTCGCGCAGCGGGATCTGCGCACCGTCCAGCACCATCGAGATGCTGTCGGCCTGCGGTACGCGCGCCCAGAGCCGCACCCGTGCGACCCCGGTGTCGCCGAGGACCAGCGAGTCGATGGCGGTGATGCCACGGGCCCGCGAGATGACGGCCGGGTGCAGCAGCGACCAGCGCGTGTTCGGCCCGCCCGCGAAGAGCTGGTCGATCGTTGCGACGGCCGAGTCGCCGGCACCGCGCAGGCGCGCCGCGATGCCCGCATGCACGCCACTGTCGGCCCGCGCGTCGATGGAAAACTGCCCGTCGCGCGCGGAGCTGAATGCGCCGGTGGCCGTCACCGTGGTGAAGCGCGCCGGCCCGAGCGCCACCGAGTCGGAGGTGAAGCGCAGCGCTCCACGTGGCAGGCCACGTACCCACGACCCCGACGCCGTGAGGTCGGCGGCTGACGCCATCATGCGGCCGCTCAGCAGGTCGCGCCCCGACAGCGACGCGCGGACGGTGACCGAGTCCAGCCAGCCGGCGAGCTGTGCGCGCAGGGTGGCGGTGCCGCCGAGCGAGTCGGGCGACTCGACGGACGCCGTGCTCAGGTACGGCCGGAGCCCGCCCAGCGAATCGGCGGTGAGGCGCAGCGACAGCGAGTCGCTGCGGTCGGCACGCAGGCCGATGCCGCCGCGCGCGATGAGCGAGAACGACGGCGACAGGATGCCGAGGGTGTCCAGGTGCGCGATGCCGTCGCGGAACGAGAACCGCGCCCGCCCCTCGTCCAGGCGCAGGCGGTCGGCACGCGACCGGTCGAGGGCGATGCCCGCGGTGCCGTCGAGGTTCGCGAGCGAGTCACCGCGCAGGTCGAGGTCCAGCAGGCCGTTGAGCTGCGTGACCGGCAGGGTGGGCTTCTCCAGCAGCGTGCGCAGGTCCATCCGGCCGAAGGCCGCCTGGCCGCGGATGGCGTAGCCGGCCGGCTCGATGTCCACGATGCCGCTGCCCGAGAGCGTGCCGCCGTCCCCGGTGAGCTGCCCCGTCACCGTCAGCGCCGCGATGGTGCCCTTCACCGTGATCGGGCCGGTGTAGGTGCCGCGCAGCGGCATCAGCGGGTAGGAGTTGCCCAGCATGCTGAGCGAGAGCGGCTCGGCATTGAGCTGCATGTCGTACAGCACGTACTTCGGCTCGAGCGTCATCCGGCCACCGCCGGTGACGTGCGACAGCGGCGTGTTGCTGCCGTCGTCGTGGAAAATGTCCATGTCGCGCACGCGGACGTCGTACCAGAGCGAGTCGAGCCGCGCCCGGCCGCGCACGAACCCGTTCACCTCGGCGAACTCGGGGTTCAGGAAGCGCGGGGTGCGCAGGTCGCCGCGGGTGAGCTCGAGGTCGAAGCCGCGGAATCGCGTGAACGCCGGGTAGAGGATGTCCACCTGCCCGCGACCGCTGCCGGCGCTGGTGGCGCCCGGCACGTTCGCGTCACGGAAGGTGAACTTCAGCTCGTCCACGTCGAAGCGGTGCAGCGGGCCGCCCTTCGCCTTCACGGTGCCGGTGAACTGGCCGCGCCAGGGGTACGGGAACGGGATGCCGTTGAACTGGCGCAGCAGCGCGAAGTCGAGCGGCTCGGCGCGCAGATCCACGTCGGTGAGCGTCACCACCGGGCCACCCACCCCCCAGGTCATGCGGCCGCGCAGGTGCGAGTCGTGGCTGCGCGCATCCATGTTGCTGATGGCGTACGTCAGCACGCGCAGGTTCGCCGGGTCGTTGCGGATGTGCAGGTCCATCGTGCCGCCGCCCTGCGTCGGGAACGTCTCGGTGAGCCAGTGGATGTCGTTCATCGCGACCTTCGAGCCGCGGATCGCGATGTCGTATCGCTCGGGCAGGTCGCTGCCCCACACGACCTTCCCTGTCGCAGACCCCTCGGAGGCCGGCAACTCGAAGTGCGGCAGTGCCAGCCAGATCGAGTCACCCTGCCAGCGCACGTCGCCGCGGATGTTGCTGAACCGGAACGGCGGGTCGAACTCGGCCACGTCCATGTCGGTGACGCGGAACAGCCGGGCGACCGTGTCGGGGTGCGCCATGCGCACGTGCGACAGCTCGAGGTGCCCCTCCTCCCACTTCCAGGTGCGCACGAACCCGCGCGGCCCGCGGCGGATCTGCGCGTTGGTGCGCGCGAGGTTGACGGCGATCGCGCTGTCGCGCCGCACCCCCGTGAGCGAGTCGGCGGGCGTCCACGGCATCGTCAGGAAGAACGTCCCGCGCGTCAGCGACACCGAGTCGAGGACGATGAACTCGCCGAACCCGCCCTTCGCCTTCGGCTTCGGCTTCCGGTCCTTCCGGAAGGCGTCGGCGAAGATGTGCTTGTAGTTCCAGTCCCCGTCCTTGTACTTGATGACCTGGACGAAGACGTTGTCGGTGATCAGCCGCTGGACGAGGATGCGGCGGTCGAGGAAGTCACGCGGGTCCCAGCGCATCGTGGTGCGGCCGACGGCCAGCAGCGGCACGCCGGCGCTGTCGGCAATCTCGATCGAGTCGATGGTGAGCCCGGTCAGGATCGGGCCGCTGATCGTCCCCAGGTGGAGCCGGCCCTTCACCACCGGGGCCATCTGCTGCACCACGACCCGCCGCACCCAGCCGCGCCCCATGTCGGTGCCGGTCACGAACAGCACCGAGCCCACCGCGCCGATCGCCATCAGCAGCACGGTGATGAGGCCCGAGGCCAGCACCAGGCGTCGGCGGCGGATCATCGCGTCAGAACGCCTGCCCGATCGCGAAGAAGAAGGTGAATGGCCCGAGCACGCCGCGGTTCAGGCGCGGGGCGTAGCTCCCGGGACAGCTCTTGTACGCGTTCTGCACGATCCGCACGAACGGCTTGCCGTCGCTGTCGACCCCCGGGCTCTCACCGGCGAGGATCGTGTTGCCGGGGCTCACGCACAGGAGGGCCTGCGAGCCATCCGCAAGCGGCAGCTCGTTGAAGTAGGCTGCGCCGGCGCGTGGCGCGTAGTCGTTGTAGCCGAAGTCGAGGCGGATCACGCCGATCGGCGAGAAGACGCGGGCACCGATGCCCGGCGTGACGCGGAGCGTGCTGTTGCGCAGGGTGGCATCACTGCCGCCGCGGCTCCACGTCTGGCCGACGTCCGTGAAGAGCGTCCACTGCAGCAGCGACGGCAGGAACGGGCTGCGGATCCGCAGTTCCACGTTGCCGACGGCCACGGTGTTGCCACCCACCGGCACGACGCGGAACGGCTGCACCGACGGGTTCACTTCGTAGTAGAACGAGTCGGCATGGACGGGTGACGGGCGACGCACGAAGCGCTGCGTCGCGATGCTGGTGTCGGGGCTCACGACGTAGGCCACCGGGCCCAGCTCGTTCTGCCGGAAGCCGCGCACCGTGGTGGGGCCGCCGGCATACAGGCGTTCCTGCGGCGGCACGAGGCGGTCGCTGCTCCCGAAGACGGCGCCGAGCTGCAGCCGCACCGCCAGCGTGGTGCCGAAGCCCAGCCCCCAGAACCGGCTCGCGTCGAGCACGGCGCTGCTGAACTTGAACGCCGAGTCGGAGAACGTCACCGGCGAGGCGTGCCGGATGGCGAGCCGCGTGAACGAGCCATGGCGCGGGTTGATCGGGTCGTCGGTGCGATCGCGCGTGAAGTTCGCGCCGATCACGCCGAGGCGACGGGTGTTCGTGAAGACGTCACGATCCTCCGGCGCGCACCGGTTGAGCACCGAGCAGAAGAGCGCCGGCTGCGCCTCGGTCCTGCCGAGGCTGAGGTCGTAGGCCAGCGTCACCGGCACCCGCGGCGCCGCCTGCAGCGTGACGCTGGCAATGGCACCGATCGGCGTGGTGCGGCGGTAGGCCTTGAACTCGCCGCGCTTCTCGCTGTACAGCGTCAGTTCCGGGATGCGCAGCCCGCCGGGCCCCACCGGCGGGCGCAGCGTCGCCCCCACGTAGTAATTGAGCTCGTCGCTGTACGGGTCGTTGCCATTCGCCACCGCGCCGCACAGCCCGTCGGCCCACGAGTAGTCCATCGGGCGGCCGGTGCCGATCTTGCTCACCCGGCCGGTGACCTCGAGCCGGCGGGCGCGGCTGAAGAGGTTGCGGTCGGTGTACTGCAGCTGCGTGCGGAAGCAGTCGAGCGTGCCGAACCCCGCACTCACCGTGCGGCTGTGCATGAAGCGTTCGGCCACGTTCACCACCATGTCCACCGTCGCGCTGTCGCGCGTGGACGTGAGGGAGTCGCGCAGGCGCGGCTCGATGCGCACCTGCTGGTAGGCATCGGTGAGGTAGAGCGCACGCGTGGCACGCTCCACCTCGTGCTGCTCGTATCGCTGCCCGCGCCGCAGTCCCACGATGCCCCGCACCACGTCGGATGGGATCTCCTGGCGCCGCCCCTCGCGCGACACCGCCTGCACGACCACGTCGCCGATGGTCACCCGCGGCCCCGGGCGCACCGAGAACTCCACCACCGCCTGCCGGTTGGTGGAGTCCGCGCCCTCGCCGCGGAGCACGTCCGTGGCGAGAAACACCTGGGCGAAGGGATACCCCACGTTCGAGAGCCGGCGCCGCAGCGTGTCGCGGCTCTGCTCCAGCAGGTACAGGTCGAATGCCTGCCCGCGCGCGATCGGCAGGTTGCGCAACACGCGCTCCCGCTCGGCGATCAGCCCCACACCGGTGACGCGCAGCGTGTCGATCCGCGTCGGTCGGCCCTCGCGGATGGTGAACCGGACATCCATCAGCCGTGCCTCGCGCTGCACGGTCGTGTCCACCTGCACGTCGGGATAGCCGCGCCGGCGATAGTAGATCACGAGGCGTGCGCGGTCGATCGCCACCAGCCCGGGGTTGGCGCAGCGCGCATCACCGAGCACGCTGCCGATCACCGGGGCGCGCCGCTTCACGTCGGAGGCGGTGAGGGCGATGAGCCCCGCGAGCTGCCCGTCGGTGAACGCCCGGTTGCCGATGAACGACAGCGACCGCACTTCGAGCTCTGCCGGATCGCACGCGCCCCGCTGCGCATGGAGCGCGAGCGGACTCGCCAGGCCAAGGCACACCGCGACGCCGTGCAGGCAGCGCCGGAGGAGGCGCGCCTCACTCCAGGCCCGATGGGAGAATGCGATGGCAGCGCGCGGCGGCAGTGGACGGACCGAGGGAACGATTGACGGTGTCGCGCGACCGCGCACGACGGGAGCGGTTGGCACCCTTGTTGAACCGGCCGTAAGTTCACGCCCGTGCCTCCCGGTGTCAACGACGTACGCGCTTTCACGACAACGGGTTAGCTCGTTTCGGCGCCCCGTCGCCACGCCCCCGTCTCCCATCCCTGTCCCGACCGTGATGCCACCACTCAGACGCCACGTACCGGCGCTCATCGCCGTGATCTTCCTGGCGGCCTGCGGCGGCGGCGACTCCGGCCCACCGCGGCGCGCCATCGTCGACAGCCGCGACACGTACGACCCGCGCTCCTTCGATCCCGCCCTGTCCACCGACGTGCCGACCGGGCGCGCCGTCGGGTACGTCTTCGAGGGGCTGACGCGCTTCTCCCCCGACGCGCAGGTGGAACCGGCGCTCGCCTCGTCGTGGACCGTGTCGCCGGATGGCCGCATCTGGCGGTTCACCCTGCGGCAGAACGTGAAGTTCCACGACGGCACGGCATTCACCGCCCGCCACGTGGTCGGCAGCTTCACGCGCGTGCTCGACCCGAAGACCCGCGGCGGGCGCGGGTGGCCGCTCTTCCCGATTGCCGGCGCCACCGAGTTCGCCGCCGGCACGGCGACCGCCATCCGCGGCCTGCGCATCGAGAACGACAGCACCATCGAGATCACGCTCACCGAACCGTTCGCGATCTTCCCGAAGCTGCTGGCGATGCCGGTGGCGTCGATCGTCCCGTCGTCGGTGCCGGCGGACTTCGGCGAGAAGCCGGTCGGCACCGGCCCCTGGAAGCTCGCCGAGTGGAAGCACGACGACTTCGTCCGCTTCGTGCGCAACGAGACCTACTGGGGCGAGAAGCCGGTGCAGGACACGCTCGTCGCCCGCATCATCCCCGAGCTGAGCACCGCGGTCGCCGAGTTCGAGTCGGGCAACGTCGACCTGCTCTACATCCCCGAGGCCGAGACGCGGCAGTGGGAGCAGACGGAGGAGAAGAAGGGGTTGCTCCAGGCCGCGCCGGTCCTGCGACTCTGGTACGTCGCGATGAACACCACCCGGGGCCCGCTGGCCGACGCGCGTGTGCGACGCGCGATCAACCACGCGATCGACACCCGCGCCATCCTCACCCAGCTGCTCGGCGGCCGCGGGCGGCTCGCCGCCGGCGTGATTCCGCCGGCGCTGGAGGGCGCCGACACCCTGCGCGCGCCGTACGCCCACGACGTGGCGAAGGCCCGGGCGCTGCTGACCGAGGCCGGATTCCCGGGCGGCATCACCCTCCGGCTCTGGTGCTCGCAGGACGCCACCCAGTCGCGGGTCGCGCAGGCCATCCAGGGCTACCTCAAGGAGGCCGGCATCACCGCCGAGCTGGTGCAGCGCGAGAGCGCCAGCATGCGCGAGGCCGCGCGCAAGGGTGAGGCCGACCTGGTGCTGAAGGACTGGTATGCCGACTACCCCGATGCCGAGAACTTCCTCTACCCGCTGCTCCACTCGGCGAACGCCGGCGTGGGCGGCAACGTGAGCTTCTTCCGCGATCCGGCGTTCGACTCGGTGGTGACGGCGTCCCGGCGCGAGACCGATCTCCCGCGGCGCATCGCGCTCTACCAGCGGGCCGACAGCATTGCCTTCGCCCAGGCGCCGATGGTCTTCCTGTTCTTCTACAACGAGCTGTACGCCGTGCAGCCCTGGCTGAAGAACTGGACCGCGCCGACGATCTTCAACGGCCAGCGGATGATCGGCACGCGCATCGACCGCGCTGCGCCGTGACCTTCCTCGCACGCCGGCTGCTGCTCGCCATCCCCACGCTCGCCGGCGTGCTGGTTGCAGTGTTCCTGCTGCTGTACGTCGCCCCCGGCGACCCGGTGCAGCAGATGGTCGGCGAGCGCGCCGACAGCGTCACCATCGCGCGGCTCCGCGCGGAGCTCAGGCTCGACGAGCCGCTGCCGGTCCAGTTCGCGAGCTATGCCGGCGGCGTGCTGCGTGGTGACCTCGGCCGCAGCTACATCACCGGCCGCCCCATCATGCAGGACATCCGCGAGCGCTTCCCGAAGACGGCGCAGCTGGCCCTCGCGGCGATGGCGCTGGCCATCGTCCTTGGCATCGGCATCGGGATCCTGGCCGCGCTGCGGCCGGCCGGCGCCTTCGACAAGGTGCTGATGGGCGCCACCTACCTCGGCATCAGCTTCCCGGTGTTCTGGGTCGGCCTGCTCCTCATCCTGCTCTTCGCGCTCACCCTGCGCTGGCTGCCACCCAGCGGCTACGGCGGCGGGCTGGTGCTGATCCTGCCCGCGCTCACGCTCGGGTCACGCAGCATCGCCTACCTCGCCCGTGTCACGCGCTCGAGCATGCTCGACGCCATGTCGAGCGACCACGTCCGCACCGCTCGCGCCAAGGGGCTGTCGAGCGGGGCGGTGGTCCTCCGGCACGGCCTGCGCACCGCACTGATCCCGGTGGTGACCGTGCTCGGGCTCGACGTCGGCAGCTACCTCACCGGCAGCATCCTCACCGAGACCGTGTTCGGATGGCCGGGCCTGGGGCGCTACGTGGTGAACGCGATCTCCCGGCGGGACCTTCCGGCGATCCAGGGAACGGTGCTCTTTCTGAGTGTCGTCTTCGTGCTCGTGAACCTGGTGACCGACCTCGCCTACAAGCGGGCGGATCCGCGCGTGGCGTAGGTGGCCTTCCACAGAATGGAGCGTGCATGAGCGAGGACCTCGCGGCACTGAGCCGGACGCTCGGGGATCGGTACCTGCTCGAGCATGAGCTCGGACGCGGTGGCATGGGGACCGTGTACCTCGCTCGTGATCGCCGGCTCGACCGCCCGGTGGCACTCAAGGTGCTGCCACCCGAGTTCGCGTCCGTGCCGGAGCTGCGCGAGCGGTTCCTCCGCGAGACCCGCCTCGCGGCCGGCTTCTCGCACCCCAACATCGTCCCGGTCTTCGCCATCGAGGAGACCGACGATGTCCTCGCCTTCGCGATGGGGTTCGTCGAGGGGGAGGCGCTCTCGGCGCGTGTCGCACGCGAGGGGCCGTTGTCGCAGCGTGATGCCGTCCGGCTCATGACCGATGTCGGCTACGCCCTCGCATATGCGCATGGGCGCGGCGTCGTGCATCGCGACATCAAGCCGGACAACATCATGATCGAGCGCGCGACCGGCCGCGCGCTGGTCATGGATTTCGGCATCGCGCGCGCGATCACGCCCGTCGCCGACAAGCCGGGCCTCACGCGCATCGGCGAGGTGGTGGGCACGCCGGAGTACATGAGCCCCGAACAGGCGGCGGGCGAGGCGGTGGATGGCCGTGCCGACCTCTACTCGCTGGGCCTGGTGGCCTGGTTCGCGCTCGCCGGCCGCACCGCCGTCACGGGTGAGAGCACGCAGCGCATCCTGGTCAAGCAGCTCACCGAGGTCATCCCGCCGCTGGCTGGCGTGCGCACTGACCTGCCCCCTGCGCTCAGCGGCGCCGTGGATCGCTGCTGCGCGAAGGAGGCTGACGACCGGTTTCCAAACGCCGAGGCGCTGGTCGAGGCACTCGACGCGGCGCAGCTGTCGACGCCCGAGATCCCGGTGGCGATCCGCCTGCTCGCCCCGGAGTTGTCGAGCAGCACGGCACGCGCAGTCATCAGTGTAGGTGTGCTCGCATTCGGCACAGCCTCCCTCGTCGCCACGCAGAATGGCAATACGTTCGCCATTGGTGTCGTGATCGCGGCCACCGCTGTCGCTGGGACGGTGGCCGCGCTGCGCGAGGCCGGTCATCTGCGCAGATCCGGCTACTCCATTGCGGAGCTGCAGCGGCTGTTGCGCGTGACGCTCACCGAGCGCGACGAGGAACGCGCGCGCCGCGCCACCGACACCGTGGAGGTTCGCAAGCGGCGTCGACGCGTGCTGCTCGCCGGGGCATTGCTGGTGTTGCAGGCGGCGCTGCTCGCCGCACTGTTCTCCAAGGCAGGCCGGGACGGCAACATCCATCTGAAGGGCACACCGTCAACGCTCGCCTTCTTCGCAAGCGTGCTCGGCACCACGATGGCGATCGCGATCCTCAGCACCAGCCCGTTCAAGCGCACGCTGACAGAACGACTCTTCAACGCCGTCTGGCTCGGTCGCGCCGGTGCGTGGTTACTGGCGCGATTCTCCCGCGGAAGCGGCAAAGTGCACATCGACGCGCCGGCTCCCGTGCGCCGCACGGCTCCAACGCCCGCAGCGTCACGCCAAGCGGGCGCACAGCTCCCGTCGCTCGACGGTCTCGCGGCCGACGTCTCCGCCCTTGCCGCGCGCGTCAGCGCGCTCGAGTCACGTCAGCGCTGACAACTACCGCAACTGCAAACTGCTTGAACGCAAAGACGCGAAGCGGCCTGCGGCCGCCGCAAAGGAGCAGGAGCCCTGCGCCCTGCGCGACACGTCTGCGCGCCATCGCGTTGAATACTTGAGGGGAACTGCGGTTGCGGTTGCAGTTCCCCCGGCATTTCCGATGCCCCTCGCTCCGCAGAGGCCCGAGCCCAGCACAGAAGGCCGGCCTCTTTGCGGCGGCCGCAGGCCGCTTCGCGTCTTTGCGTTCAAGCAGTTTGCAGTTGCTGTTTGACGAACAGCGCAGACCTAGTCGGCCGTCTGCCCGAAGATCGCGAGGTTCGACGAATGCCCCGGATTCACCTTCTTCTCCGGGTAGATCCAGTGGACCGCCTGGTTGACCGCCGTCGCGGCCTCACCGAAGCCGACCGAGATCAGCTTCAGCTTGCCCGGATAGGTCGTGATGTCGCCCGCCGCATAGATCCCCGCGCGGCCCGTCTCCATCTGCGGCGTCACGCAGAGCTCGTCCTTCGTGCAGTTGAGGCCCCACTGCGCCAGGGCGCCGATGTCGCTCACGAAGCCCAGCATCGGCAGGACGACGTCAGCCTGGATCTCGCGCAGCACCTTGTCCTTCGTGCCGCGCAGGACCACCCCGGTCAGCACCTCACCGCCGCTCGACACCACGTCGTGGATCTCGTGGAACGTGACCACCTCGGTGGCGTCCCCGCGCGCGGCGGCCGCCAGGACGTCGTCCACCGTGGCCTGGTGCGCGCGGAACCGGTCGCTGCGATGCACCAGCGTGACGTGCAGTGCCCGAGGCCGGAGCTGCTGCGCCCAGTCGAAGGCACTGTCGCCACCGCCCACGATCACCACGCGCTTGTTCGTGTAGCGGGCGGGATCCTGCACGCTGTCGTCGATGCCGCGCCCGTACCACGCGTGCGTGGCCACCTGCGGCAGCTTGCGTGGCGCGAAGGCCCCGATGCCACCCGCAATCACCACGCTGCGCGTGGGGAAGTCCCCGTCGGTGGTGCGCAGCACGAAATGCCCATCCACCTCGTCCAGGCCGATCACGGTCCGGTTGAGGTGCAGCGGGCTCCCGAACTGCGCCGCCTGGTCGTGCAGCCCGCCCACCAGCGTCTTCGCCAGCACGTGCGGGAACCCCGCCACGTCGAAGATCATCTTCTCGGGATAGAGCGCCGCCAGCTGGCCGCCCACCTGCGGCAGCGCGTCGATCACCTGCGCCGAGATGCCACGCATGCCGGCATAGAACAGCGCGTACAGCCCGGTCGGGCCGGCGCCGATGATCGTGAGGTCCCTGAGCTCGTGAGTCATGGTGCCGGAATACTCACCGGCCCACCCTCCCGGTGAAACCCCTCCCCGGTCCCCGGCGCCCCGACCGGCTAACTTCCCGCCATGGCATACAAGATCTACACCCGCACGGGTGACAAGGGCGACACCGGCCTGTTCGGGGGTGGGCGCGTGGCAAAGGACGACCCGCGCGTCGAGGCGTACGGCGAAGTCGACGAGCTCAATGCCTCCGTCGGCATGGCCCGCGCGGTGGAACTCATGCCGCGCATCGACGAGGTGCTCGTGCCGGTCCAGCGCGACCTGTTCGGCATCGGCGCGATCCTCGCCACCCCCGACCGGGAGAAGATGGCGGAGCAGCTCCGGAAGGCGCGCATCGACGAGGAACGCATCGAGGAGCTGGAGCGCGCCATCGACGCCGGCGAGGCAGAGCTCGAGCCGCTGACGGCGTTCATCGTGCCGGGCGGCACCCCCAAGGCGGCGGCCCTGCACGTCGCCCGCACGGTCTGTCGCCGCGCCGAGCGCCGCGTGGTGCGGCTGCAGCACGATGCCGACGTGCCGGAACTGGTGGTGATCTACCTGAACCGCCTCTCCGACCTGCTCTTCACGCTGGCCCGCGTCGCCAACCGTCGCGCCGGTGCCGGCGAAGTGACCTGGTAGCCGCGGCCAGGTGACGGTCACCACCTGCCACACGCTGCCGTACCCGGTGCACGTCGGGTACGGACTGCTGGACACGCTGCCGACGCTCGTCCCGGCGCTCCGCACCGCCCACCGCATTGCCGTCATCTCCGACGACGTGGTGGCCCCGCTGCACGCCGGCCGGCTCGCCGCCGCGCTCGGCGAGGATCGCAGCCTGCTCATCGCCCTCCCGCCCGGCGAGGACCAGAAGACCCGCGAGACGTGGGCGCAGGTCACCGACGCCCTGCTCGCGGCGAGGTTCGGCCGCGACAGCCTCCTCATCGCGCTGGGCGGTGGCGTGATCTGCGACCTGACGGGCTTCGTCGCCGCCACCTACCTCCGCGGCATTCCCGTCGTGCACCTGCCCACCACGCTGCTCGCGATGGTCGATGCGTCGATCGGCGGCAAGACCGGTGTGGACACGCCCCACGGCAAGAACCTCGTCGGCGCGTTCCACCCGCCGACGGCGGTGGTGGCCGACCTCGACACGCTGCGCACCCTCCCTCCGATGGAGCTGATCAACGGCCTCGCCGAGGCGCTCAAGCACGGCGTGATCCGCGATGCGGCGTACTTCGCGATGATCGGCGGGATCGATCCCGCCGATGCCGACTGGCAGGCGATCGTCGCGCGGAGCGTGGAGATCAAGGCCGCCGTCGTGGCCGCCGACGAACGCGAAGGCGGGTTGCGGAAGATCCTCAACTTCGGCCACACGATCGGTCACGCCGTGGAGCAGCTCATGGCCTTCACCGTGCCGCACGGCGCCTGCGTGGCCTTCGGCATGCTGGCCGAGGCCCGCATCGCGGTCGCCCTTGGCCTCTGCGACCCCGCGCTCGTGCGGATGCTGCAGGCGGCGCTCGGGCATCTCGGCCTGCCGGTGACGCTGCCCACCGTCCTCAGCGCCGAGGTCGTGGTGGACGCCACCAGCAGCGACAAGAAGGCCCGCGGCGGTGTCGTGGAGTACGCATTGCCCGCAGCGTGCGGGTCGATGGCCGGCGCAGCGTGTGGCTACGGCATTCCGGTGCCGCGCGACGTGGCCATCGCGGCGCTGCGCGGGGCGTGAACGCGGTGCCGCCGCCGGCGTCCAGGCAGCGTCGGCGCCGGCGGAAGCGACAGCGCATCCGGATCGTGCTCGAACTGCTGGTCGGCGGCGCGGCGATCTGGTTCGTCGCACACCCGTCTCCGCTGCCCACGCCGCCGCCGGCCGTGGCGCCCGACGCCCTGCCGGACGAAAGCGTCGGCGGGGCACCAGGCACCGACAGCGGAACCGGTGGGCGCCCCGACACGGTGGCGACGGTCGCCCCATCGCGTCGCACGGGCCGGCTGCAGCCTGCGGTGCCAGTGCCCAGCGGCCACCTGTTCCGCAGCATCGAGGATCGTGCGCGCGCCGGCGAGCGCGTGGCCGTGAGTGTGACCGCCTACTGCCTGCAGGGGCGCACGCGGCGCGGCAATCCGGTGCGCGCCGGCATCATCGCGGTGGACCGGGCCCTGTTCCCGCTCGGGCGGGAGGTCGAGCTCTTCTTCGGGCGACGCTCGTACGGCCGGTTTCTGGCCGACGACACCGGCGGCGCGATCAAGGGCGGCCGGATCGACGTCTGGATGTCCGACTGCACCGCCGCGCGCCGCTTCGGTCGCCGTCGCGGGTACGCGCAGCTGGTGCGCAAGGAGACTCCGGCCCGCTGACGATCGCGTGGTGCGGATGTCGTTGCACGGCGACAACTTGAACCGGACACATCTATTCGCTGTGTGTCAGGAAGTTTACAGTCACCGCTGTCAGGCAGATGGTAACCCCGGGTTTTTCCCCGGGATAATGCACGATTGTCCACTTTTCCTGACACTTGACATGTAAGTATTCCGTGACGGTTATTGTGGCCGTGAATCCGGGCCGACCCGGCTTCCACCATCAGCCGACCAGCCCTCGACTCGATGCGAACACGAAGGCTGGCGGCGCAACCAGCGTCGCTCTGGCATCAGGGAGACTCCATGGAGAAGGTCGCGACTCAGCGCAGCCGTCAGGCAGCCCGGTCCAGCAGTGGAAGCACTTTCGACCAGTACCTCGCCGACATCAAGCGTCTCCCGCTGATCGGCAGTGTGGCAGAGGAGCGGGCACTCGCCCGCCTTGCCCAGCAGGGTGATGTGGCGGCTGCCGAGCGGCTCGTGACGGCCAACCTGCGTTTCGTGATCAGCTACGTGAAGAAGTACCAGGGCCATGGGCTGGACCTGGCCGAGCTGGTTGCCATCGGCAATGAAGGGCTGCTGAAGGCGGTGCGGAAGTTCGATCCGGACCAGGGCGTCAAGTTCATCTCGTACGCCGTCTGGTGGGTGCGCCAGGCCGTCCTGAAGGCGCTCGCCGAGCAGACGCGCAGCATCCGCGTGCCGCTGAACCAGAACTCCGCGCTGCTCCGCATGGCCAAGGCCGAGCAGATCCTTGCCGGCAAGCTCAATCGTGAGCCCACCGATGCCGAGCTGGGCGCGATGATCAACGAGGACGCCGAGACGGTCCGGGCCCAGCGCCAGATGACCACCAGCGAAACCTCGCTCGACGCGCCTGTCGACAAGTCGGACCGCGACGCCAGCACCCTCGGTGAGCGCTTCTCGGTCAGCGACGGCCGCGACATCGAGGAGGCCACCGACGAACGCCTGATGCGCGTGTTCGTGAAGGATGCCATCCAGAAGCACCTCACCATCCGCGAGCGCCAGATCCTCACGATGTACTACGGCCTCGACGATGCCGCCGAGCCGATGACCCTCGAGCGGATCGGTGACCTGCTCGGTGTCACCCGGGAGCGCATCCGGCAGATCCGGGAGCGCGCCTTCGAGAAGCTGCGTGAGAGCGCGGACGGCTCGGCCCTGGCGGGGTTCTGGCAGGTCGCCTGACCGCATGATCCCGGCCGGCGACCCGCCGGCCGGCTGCCCCACCCGCACGCCACTGCATGCCCACCACGACAGGCCCCACCGTCGTGGTGGGCATGTGCGTTCGTTAATGATTTCGTCGCAAAGTGGGTGCTGTACAGCCGCCATGACGGGTGTAGCTTGGACGTCCCTCCCACCGCTGCTCCCGCATGATCCCCACGAAGGCGACGTCGTCGGAGTTCGCGACCTCGCTCGCTGCCACGCAGGCCCGCGCGACCGGACGGTCGCTGCTCATCGTCGATGATGAAGTGACCATCCGCAACGCGCTGCGCCGGTTCTTCGTGCGCCGCGGCTGGGCGGTGGTCGACGCCGCCGACGGCGAACAGGCCCGCGCGCTGCTGCTCGACGGCGCACACGTCGGCGCGGGTTTCGACGCGATCATCACCGACATGCGCATGCCGCACCTCACGGGCATCGCACTGCACCAGTGCGTCCACGAGCGCTGTCCCGCGGTTGCTCAGCGCTTCATCTTCTCGTCCGGCGACACCGGCGACGATGCATCGACCGGCTACATCCGGGGCAGTGACTGCGCGGTGCTGCAGAAGCCGTTCGACCTCGCGCGGCTGCTCGCGCTGGTGGACGCGATGCCCCCGGTGGCTGGCCAGCCGAACTGACGACGGCGCGGCGACCGGCGCCGCGCAGGACGTCGGTGTCGTCCGCACCGACGTGATAGTTTCCGGTCGTGCCCACGTCATCACTCCCGATCGCCTCGACCCTCGCCGGCATCGTCGGCGAACGGCGCGTCCTGGAGCGCCGGAGCGCGCTGACGGCCTACGCCAGCGATGGCTTGCCCGGCTACCACCAGGTGCCATCGCTGGCCGTCTTTCCGGGCACCCGTGACGAGTTGGTGGCCGTGGTGCGCGCCCTCGCCGGTGCCGGCCTGCCCTTCGTGCCCCGCGGCGCCGGCACCGGGCTCAGTGGCGGCGCGCTGGCCGACGGTACCGTGCTCCTCGGCCTCAACCGCCTCACCCGCATCCTCGACATCGATCCCGTGAACCGGATCGCGACCGTCGAGCCCGGAGTGGTGAACAGTGCGCTGCAGAAGGCGGCGGCCGTGCACGGGCTGCACTATGCCCCCGACCCGTCCAGCCAGTCGGCCTGCACCATCGGCGGCAACGTGGCCGAGAACGCCGGCGGGCCACACTGCCTGAAGTACGGGGTGACGCTGAACCACACCGTGGCCTGCACCGTGCTCCTGCCCGACGGTGAGATCGTGACCCTCGGCAGCCGGCATGGCGAGACGGCGGGGTACGACCTGCTGGGGGCATTCGTGGGATCGGAAGGGTGCTTCGGCGTGGCGCTGGACTGCACCGTGCGCCTGCTCCCCGATCCCCCGCGCGTGCGCACGCTGCTGGCGGACTTCTCGCAGCTGCACGACGCCGCCCTCGCCACCAGTGCCATCATCGCCAGCGGGATCCTCCCCGCCGCGCTCGAGATGATGGACGGTGCCGCCGTGCGGCTCGTCGAGGCGTCGGTGTACGCGGCGGGGTACCCGACGGATTGTGATGCGGTGCTGCTGGTGGACCTGGACGGCGTGGCGGACGGGCTCGAGGATGACGTGGCCGCGGTGGACGCGATCTGCCGCGCGCACGGGGCACGGCACGTGCGCATCGCCACCGACGGTGCCGAGCGCACCCTGCTCTGGCAGGGCCGGAAGAAGGCGTTCGGTGCCATGGGCCGCGCCGCGCCGCACCTCGTGCTGCAGGATGCGGTGGTGCCGCGCACGCGCCTCCCCGACATGCTCCAGCAGATTGCGGGCATCGGCGCGCGCCACGGTGTGGCGGTGTGGAACATCTTCCATGCGGGCGACGGCAACCTGCACCCGAGCGTGAGCTACGACGCCGGGAACCCCGGCGAGGCGGCGCGCGTGCATGCGTGCATGACCGAGATCATGCAGGCCTGCATCGCGGCCGGTGGCACCATCACCGGCGAGCACGGCGTGGGCCTCGACAAGATCGACTACATGCCGGCGCTCTTCGATGGCGACACGCTGGCAGCGATGTGCCGGCTGCGCGATGTGTTCGACCCCGCGCACCTCTCGAACCGCGGCAAGGTGGTGCCGGTGCACACCTGCCGCGAATGGCACCAGGCGCCGGCGGGGCGGGCAACGTGATGGCACCGGACGCGGTGTCCACGCCGCTGCTGCTGCCCGACACGACCGCAGGCGTGCGCGAGATCGTCGGCGGCGCCTTCGCGGCGCGTGAGCCGCTGCGCATCCAGGGCGCGGGCACCTGGCGGCAGGCGGGCCCACCGGTGTGCAGTCTGCGCACCCTGTCACTCGCCGGCCTGGCCGGCATCATCGAGTACGTGCCGGGCGACCTGACGCTCACCGCGTGGTCCGGCACCACGCTCGCCGAGCTGTCCCATGCCACGGCGGCACACGGGCAGTGGCTCGGGCTGGACCCGGCTGGCGCCCGGCACGGGACCATCGGCGCCACGATCGCCACCGCGTCCGCCGGCCCGCTCGCGCATGCATTCGGCACGCCGCGCGACCTCGTGCTGGGGCTGGAGTGCGTCACGGGCTACGGCGAGGTGGTGCACGCCGGCGGCCGCGTGGTGAAGAACGTCGCCGGCTTCGACCTCGTGCGCCTGAACACGGGCGCCTGGGGCACGCTGGGTCCGGTGACGGCACTCACGCTGCGCCTCCGCGCCGTGCCGGTGCATGACGTGACACTGGCGATCCGCGTGGACGGCGAGGCCCACCTCGCCACGCTGCTGGCCATCCTGCGCGCGCCGACGATGTCGTTCCTCGCGATGGAGTGGGTCGACGGTGACACCGCACGGCGCCTCGGTGTCGGCGACGGGACCGACATCGTGCTGGTGCGCCTTGGCGGGAACGACGCCTTCGTGCGCGGGCAGCGTGCCGCGATCGAGAACGCGGCATCCTGTGCGCCCACCGACCCCGCGGTCTGGGCCGCGCTCGCGACCCGCGATGCGCTCGCTGCGGTGGTGGCGCGCTTCAGCGGCCCGGTGAGCGGGTTGCCGTCGCGCATCGGCATGTTGCGCGCCCTGCGATCGCGCTGCCAGGGGTCGATCGTGCTGCATGCCACCGTCGGTCGCGGGATCGTCCGCCTCATCGCGGATGAGGCCGAGGCGCCGGTGCGGGACGTCCTCTCCGCGACTGCCGCGGACGAGCGGGTGATCGTCGAGCGCCAACCCGACGCCTGGTGGGACGACGCGCCGGATGCGTTCGCGACCGGCCTCGCCGGTCGCGTGCGGGCGGCGTTCGACCCGGCACACATCTGCAACCGTCGCCAGGCGGCACATGCCTGAACTGCCGGCCGTGAGCGACCACGCGGCCACCACGCGGCCCTGCGCGCTGCCCGGCACGCCGCTGGCCGGCGCGGCCGCGGGACTCGATGCCTGCGTGCACTGCGGCTTCTGCCTGCAGGCGTGCCCCACCTACCTCGCGCTCGGCGACGAGAACGACAGCCCACGCGGGCGGATCGTGCTGATGCGCGGGCTGCTCGACGGGGAGCTGTCGCCCACCGATACGGTGGTGCAGCAGCACATCGACCGGTGCCTGGGCTGCCGCGGATGCGAGACGGCCTGCCCCAGCGGCGTGCCGTATGGCCAGCTGCTCGAGGCCACGCGCGCGACGCTGCGCGAATCCGCGTCGCCACCGCTGGTCGCGCGACTGCTCCTCGCCGTCTTCGCCTCGCCGGTGCTCCTGCCGCTGGCGCTGGCCGGCGGGCGGGTAGCCCGCGCACTGCGGCTCCCAGCCCTGCTCTCGCGCGTGCCGGGACGCATCGGTGCCGGGATGGCGATGCTCCACAGCACGCGGCCGGTCCTCGCAACCCGCGAGTACGCGCCGCGCGGCAGTGGATCGCGCGGGCCGGTCGCGCTGCTCACCGGCTGCGTCATGGACGGCCTCTTCGGCGCCACCACCAGCGCCACCCGCCGCACGCTGGTCGTGAACGGCTACGTGCTCGTCGACGCACCGGCGCAGCGCTGCTGCGGCGCGCTGCACGCACACGCCGGCGACCTGGCGTCGGCACGGATGCTCGCACGCGCCAACATCGTCGCCTTCGAGGCCGTGCCGGACGCGCTGATCGCGGTGAACGCCGCCGGCTGCGGGGCGATGCTCAAGGAGTACGCCCACCTGCTGCACGACGATCCGGCGTGGCGTGACCGCGCCGCCGCCGTGGCGGCGCGTACCCGCGATGCCACCGAACTGCTCGCCAACGCCGGTCCGCGGCCGGCGGCACTCGCCGCCCCCCTGCGCATCACCTACGATGCCCCGTGCCACCTGCAGCACGCACAGCGCCTGGTGGCACCTCCACTGGCGGTGCTCGACGCGATCGGCAACCTCGAGCGCATCCCGCTCGAGGACAGCGACCAGTGCTGCGGATCGGCCGGCATCTACAACCTGATCGAACCGGGGGTCTCCGACGCCGTGCTGGCCCCCAAGCTCCGGCACATCGCAGCGACCGGGGCCACCCTCGTCGCCACCGGCAACCCCGGCTGCCTGATGCAGATCGGCGCCGGGCTCGCGCGCGCGGGGAGCACCGTGCGCGTGGCCCACCCGATCGACCTGCTCGACGCCGCGTACGCCGCGGAGCCGCCACGCTGATGCGCACTGGCGTCTTGCTGGAGATCGAGGAGGTGCTCTTCGACACGCTCCCGCTGCGCACCACGGCGCTGCAGCAGGCGCTCGACGCCGAAGGGGTGACACTCGGCGCGCGGAGCATCGCCCTCGCCCACACCGGGTTGCCGGCGGTGGTGGCGCTCAGCCACCTGCCGGCGATCACCGCACTCGACGAGACCGGTCGCGACCTCGTGTTGCACCGGGCCACCGACCTTGGCAGTGCCGCCATCGCGCAGGGCGCGGCGACCCTGCACACCGCCGTGGCAGGCGCCATCGAGACGCTCGCCTCGGAGTTCCCGATCGCCGTGGTGACCCGCGGCACCCGTGCCGATGCGCTGCAACTGCTCGAGATGGCCGGACTGGAGGTGTACATCAGCACCATCCGCTCGCTTGCGACGATGCGTGAGCGGGACCAGCATGAGGCCTGGGCCTCCGCCCGCGCGGCATTGCATGTGGACCGGGCCGTGGCACTCGCACCGGCCCCGCTGCTGGCGGGCGCGCGCGCTGCCGGGCTCCAGGTGATCCGTGCCGGCGGCACGCATGGTGGCACGCCGGTGCCGCCCGCCACCACCGTCGCGGCGATGGACCCGGCGCAGGTCATCTCCCTCTTCTGAGCTCCACATGATGTCACCGCATTCCGCCGCCCCTGGTCCCGTGCCGCTCTTCGACCGCAGCACGCGGCTGCGCATGCAGTTCACCGGCGCCAAGGCGGCGGAGTCGCTCACCGGCCTGGTCACGAACGACGTGCTCGCGCTGCGGGGCGGCGACGGCCTGTACGCCTGCGCCCTCACGGCGAAGGGCCGGATCATCGCCGATGTGCGCATCCTGGCGATCGCCGGTGCGGATGGCGCCGGCGTCGGCTCCTACCTGGTGGATGCCAACGCTGCGGCTGGCAGCGGCTTCGCCGCGATGATCCGGAAGTACGTGAACCCGAGGCTGGCGACGTACACCGACGTGAGCAGCGAGACCCGCTGCCTGACCCTCGCCGGCGATCGCGCACTTGCCCTGCTGCGCCAGGTGGCCGGCGACGCGTCGTCGCTGGACGCGCTGGAAGCCGGTGCGGCGTTCACGCATGTCCGCGCCACCGTCGGCGACGCCGACGTCAGGGTGGTGCGCGCACCCGACCTCGGGCCGCGCAGCACGGTGGACCTGATCGGTGACGCCGCGGCCGTGGATGCGGCGGGCGCCGCCTTGCGCGCCGCCGGCGCGGTGGACGGGGGCGAGATCGAGTGGCACCGCCTGCGCGTGATGGCCGCACGGCCGGAGTGGGGCGTGGACATGGACGAGAACACGCTCGCGCAGGAGGCCAACATGGACGCGCTGCAGGCCATCTCCTACCGCAAGGGATGCTACACCGGGCAGGAGACGGTGGCGCGCGTGCACTTCCGCGGGCACGTGAACCGCACGCTGCGACGCGTGGCATACCCCGGTGCCCTGCCGGCGCACGGGACGGAACTGCGGGATGCCGATGGTGCGGCGGTGGGTGTCTCGCGCAGCGTGGCGCTCGACGACGGCGGCACCGGCATCGGGATCGCGATGCTGCGACGGGAGGTGCAGCGCGACGCGCGCCTGGCCTGGAGTGACGCCGCCGGCGCAACGCACGCCGCACGGGTCACCGACGACGCCGCCGCAGACTGACTGCTGCGCGCCCTACCCCCGGCACCGGCGCACGCCATCCTCGCTGCGATCCGCATCCCGGACAGGGGGAATGCAAAGCGGGGCTGCTCTCGTGAGCAGCCCCGCCTTGTTTCGCCGAAGCGAGATTACTTCTTGGTCGTGTCGGCGGCCGGAGCGGCCATCGCGGTGCTGTCCTTCTTCATCGTGTCGGCGACGGCGGCCGGAGCGGCCTCCGGAGCCGGCGCAGCGGCCGGAGCGGCAGCGGCGGAATCGACCTTCGGGGCTTCTTCCGTCTTGGCGCCGCAGGCGGCGAGGACGAGCATGGCGGCAAACGTGGCGATACGCTTCATTGGAAAATCTCCTTGGATATCCGAGGTGGTGACAAACTGAAGCTCCCGGTCGGCGGGCCCGCCGGCTGGAAGCGGAGTGAAGGATATTCTGCAGGTCCACGATGTCAAGTGGAATTGCTGAAATTCCACCTATTTTGCCGCAAGGAAGCGCCGGATTGTGCCGAATACTGCCGAGGTGGTGACCACGACCGTGCGCGGTGCGTGCCCGCACGACTGCCCGGACACCTGCGCCACGATCGTCACCGTCGACGCCTCTGGACGCGCGACGCGGATCCAGGGCGCCCCAGACCACCCGGTCACCAGCGGCTTCCTCTGTGCCAAGGTGAACCGCTACCTCGAGCGCACCTACCACGCCGACCGGCTCACCACGCCGCTGCGCCGCGTGGGGCCGAAGGGGAGCGGCCGTTTCGAGCCCTGCTCCTGGGACGAGGTGCTCCGGGAGATCGGCGCACGCCTCGACGCCATCCGCCGCGGACCGCATGGCCCCGAGGCCATCCTCCCCTATTCGTACGCCGGCACGATGGGACAGCTGCAGGGCAGTTCCATGGACCGGCGCTTCTTCCACGCCATCGGTGCGAGCCGGCTGAACCGGACGATCTGCGCCGAGGCCGGCCGCGTGGGCTACATGATGACGGTCGGCGCCAGCGTCGGCACCGACCTCGAAGGGGTGCCGTCGGCCGACCTCGTGATCCTGTGGGGCACCAACACCCTCACGGCCAATCCGCACCTCTGGCCGTTCATCCTCGATGCCCGGAAGGCCGGCGCGCGCGTCATCTGCATCGATCCGGTCCGCACCCGCACCGCCGAACAGTGCGACGAGTGGATCGCGCCGCGTCCCGGCACCGACGCCGCGCTCGCCCTCGGCATCATGCACGAGCTCTTCGCGCGCGACCTCGTCGACCACGACTACATCGAGCGCCACACCACCGGCATCGACGCGCTGCGCGCGCGTGCCGCCGAGTGGCCGCTGGCGCGTGCGGCGGCGGTGACGGGAGTGGCGGAGGACACGATCGAGGCGCTGGCGGTGGCCTATGGCACCGCGCGCGCCGCATTCCTGCGCCTCAACTACGGGCTGCAGCGGCACGCCGGCGGCGGGATGGCGGTGCGGACCATCGCCTGCCTGCCGGCACTCACCGGCCACTGGCGGCGCGCCGGTGGCGGCGTGAGCCTGTCCACCAGTGGCGCGTTCGCCTTCGACAAGGCGGCGCTGCAGCGCCCTGATCTCGGGCCGCCGGCGCGCACGATCAACATGAGCCTCCTCGGCGAGGCACTCACCACGCCGGATGCCGGCGTGGGCGGACCGCCGGTGGACGCCCTGATCGTCTACAACAGCAACCCGGCCGCGGTGGCCCCCGACGCCAGTGCCGTGCGCCGCGGCCTCGCGCGCGAGGACCTCTTCACCGTCGTCCTCGAGCACTTCCAGACCGACACCGCCGACTGGGCCGACATCGTGCTGCCGGCCACCACGCAGCTCGAGCACTGGGATGTGCACACCGCGTATGGGCACTACAACGCCTCGCTCAACCGGCCGGCCATCGCACCGGTCGGGGCGTCGCTGCCGAACACCGAGATCTTCCGTCGCCTCGCGGCCGTGATGCAGCTCGACGAACCGGCGCTGCGTGACGACGACCTCACCCTGATCAGGCAGGCACTCGAGTCCAACTCTGCGCTTATGCAGGGCGTGACGTTCGAGGCGCTGCTGGACCGGGGCTGGGTGCGCCTCAACGTCCCGCGCCCGTACCTCCCGTTCGCCAACGGCGCGTTCCTCACCCCCAGCGGGAAGTGCGAGTTCGTCTCGCCGCGCCTCGCGGCGCTCGGCCTGGACCCCGTGCCGACCTACATCCCGCCGTACGAGTCGGCGGAATCCGACCCACTGCTCGCCGCGCGGTTCCCCCTGCAGCTCATCTCGAGCCCGGCGCACCAGTTCCTCAACAGCTCGTTCGTCAACATCGCGTCGCTGCGGCGGGCGGCGCGCGAGCCGGAGTGCGTCATGCATCCCGACGATGCGGGACTGCGCGGGATCGCCGACGCCCAGCTCGTGCAGGTTTCCAACGACCGCGGTGCGTTCCAGGCGCGGGTCAGGATCAGCGACGGCATCCGGCCGGGCGTGGCGTGGGCACCGTCGATCTGGTGGACGAAACTCTCGCCCGATGGCCGCAACGTGAACGAGACCACCTCGCAGCGACTGACCGACCTCGGGGAGGCACCGGTGTTCTATGACAACCTCGTCGAGATCACCCCCATCGGCTGACCCGGGCGAGCTGGCGCGGCAGCGCGCGCAGGCGTGCGGCACGGCCACGGTACATTCCGCGATGCAGGCACTCCCACCGGCCGCGCCACGGCCGGGCCTGAAACGAATCCGCTCCCCGTCGGCGTTCGCACCGGAGAGCTTCTTCTTCCCTGCCTCCGGAGTCCGTCGTGTCGAAATTGCCCGCCACCCTTGGAGCACTCAAGCAGTCGTCGTGGGGTGATCCCGCGCGCGCGCGCCGCTCCGTCAAGGACGAGATCCGCGGGAACCTGCTGGCCCGGGTGCAGGCGGGTGACACCCTGCTGCCGGGGGTGATCGGCTACGAGGAGACGGTCCTGCCGCAGCTCGTGAATGCCCTCCTGAGCCGGCACAACTTCATCCTGCTGGGCCTGCGCGGCCAGGCGAAGAGCCGCATCCTCCGCGCGCTCACCGCGCTGCTGGACGACGAGATGCCGATCGTGGCCGGCAGCGAGATCAACGACAGCCCGTTCGCACCGATCTCCCGCTACGCGCGCACCCGCATCGAGGAGGCCGGCGACGACACCCCCATCGCCTGGGTGCATCGCGACCAGCGCTACATCGAGAAGCTCGCCACCCCCGACGTCACCATCGCCGACATCATCGGTGACGTGGACCCGATCCGCGCCGCGCGTGGTGGACACCTGCTCAGCGACGAGCTCACGATCCAGTTCGGGATGCTGCCGCGCGCCAATCGCGGCATCTTCGCCCTCAACGAGCTCCCCGACCTCTCCGGCAAGGTGCAGGTCGGCCTGTTCAACATCCTCCAGGAAGGGGATGTCCAGATCAAGGGCTTCCCGGTGCGCCTGCCGCTCGACGTGCTGCTCTGCTTCACGGCCAACCCGGAGGACTACACGGCGCGTGGCAAGATCATCACGCCGCTGAAGGACCGCATCGGGAGCGAGATCATGACCCACTACCCGCTGACGGTGGACCTCGGGGTCGCGATCACGCGCCAGGAAGCGTGGCTCCGCCGCGACACCGTCGCCATCTCGGTCCCGGGGTTCATGTCGGAGGTCGTCGAGCGCATCGCGTTCGAGGCGCGCGAGGACAAGCGCATCGACCGCCGCAGCGGCGTGTCGCAGCGCATGCCCATCTCGGTGCTGGAGAACGTGGTGTCGAATGCCGAGCGGCGCGCGCTCCAGACCGGCGAGGACGTGGCGGTGCCGCGCATGAGTGACGTGTACGCCGCGCTGCCCGCCATCACCGGCAAGATCGAGCTGGAATACGAGGGCGAGCTGGTCGGCGGCGACAAGATCGCGCGCGAACTGATCCGCCGCGCGGCCGACGCGACGCTGGCAGCCGCCGGCAAGGAGTTCTCGAGCGACGAGATCGTGATCTGGTTCGACGAGGGGGGCGCGCTGCAGGTCTCCGCCGACGTCGCGGCGTCCACCATGTGCCAGGCCTTCGCGACGGTGCCGACCCTGCTGGACATCGTCCGCGCGCTCCGGCTGGCCGATCCGGACGATGCCGGCACCACCGCCGCCGCCTGCGAGCTGGTGCTCGAGGCGCTCGTCGCCCGCAAGAAGATCAGCCGGAACGACGTGGGGCAGTACGGCCGGGCCATCCCCGAGAAACGGCGGCGCCCGAACGACCACTTCTGATCGGCCGCGCCTACCCCGGCGCCCCCCGAGCGCCCGGCCCGACGTCCCCGTCGGCCCGGGCGCTTCTGGCATCCGGGGTACTTGGCGAGCTCGAGCGTATTAGTATTCAGTCGGGTCCGGATCGACAGATTCACCCGCGTCCGTTCGTCGCGCGCCGTCGTCCCACCTGTCGGGTGACCGTGATGCCTTCCGCCAGCCTGCGAAACCGCCTGCTTGCCGTCGCTGCCGCTGCGACCGCACCGTTCGTGGTGTATCTCGCGGTGTCGGCCGGACGGGAGAAGACGCTCGCTCGCACGGCGCTGCATGACGACGTCCTCACCCGCGCGCGCGCCGTCGCGTCGCTCATGGATGAGCGGCTGCGCACCGTGGACGACCTGCTCGACTCCGCGATGGTCCAGGCGGCGCGACCGGGCATCGGTGACCGCCGGATCGAGATCGTCGATCCGCGGCCGAATCCGCTGGCGACCACGCTCACGATCGCCGTCCTCGACAGCGCAGGCCGGCGCCGGCGAACGTTCCTCGGCGACGCCGACCGCGTGACGGCCGTGCCCGCCGAGCGGCGGGCCGCACTCGTGGCCCCGGCGCTGGCCGGTCGCGCCGCCAGCGCCGGGTCGGCCCTGCCGACGATCGTCGACGAGGGCCTGAGCCGGGCAGCCGCTGACTCGATCGCCATGATCATCGTCCGCCCGCTGCTCCCACGCGCGGTGCCCTGCGCCTGCCTCGCCGACACGATCGGCGCGGTCGTGGCACTGCTGTCCGACAAGGGGATCCAGTCGCTGCTCGGCAGTGACACGCTGCCCGAGAACGCCGTCGCCGTGCTGCTCGGGCGCTCCGGCGAGCCGCTCGGGCGCATCGCGCGGCCTGCGCGCTGGATCGACCGCGGCGCTGGCGACAGCAGCGTGCTCGCCACCGGCGGCCAGCGCGATGGTGTGATCAGTGTCCGCGGCGGGGACGACGCGTCGCGCCTGGTGGGCTTCGCGACGCTCGAACGCCGGCCGTGGCGTGTGTACGTCGGGCTGCCGTCCGAGGCCGCGATGGCCGGCAGCAACGACCGCCTGCGCGACCTCGCGCTGCTGGCGCTGGTGGCACTCGCGATCGCGGGATTCGGTGTCACCATCGTCCTGCGCGCGTTCACGGCGCCGGTGCAGACGCTCATCGCCGATGCGCGGCGCCTCGGTGCGGGGGCGCTTTCGCACCGCTCGACCGTGGCGGAGTCCGATGGTGACCTGGGCCAGCTCGGTGCGGCGCTCAACGCCATGGCGTCCGAACTGGAGGCGCGTCGCAAGGTCACGCAGGAGGACCTGCAGCGCGCCCTGCAGGTGTTCGAGGATTCTCCGGTCGCGATGTGGATCGCCGACGCCTCGGCGGACGGTGCGGCGAGCTGTCGCATCACCCGCGCCAACGCGGCCGCTGCGCGCCTGCTCGGGGTGTCGGTCGGCTCGCTGATGGGCCAGCGCGATGGTGAACTCGTGGATGCCGTGGGAGCACCGCTGGTGGCGCCCGTTGCCGCCGGCGAGGATCCGCCGCCCACGCGCAGCGGTCCCGCCACGCTGCTCACCGCCGACGGCACGCGGCGGGGCTGTACCCTCACCGTGACGCACTTCACCGACCAGTCCACGCCCATGCGCCTCGTCACGGCGCAGGAGGCGACGAGCGGCGCGGGCGCCGGCGGCGGCAGCGGCGCACGGGTCACACACGGCGCGCCCGACCTGGTGGGCTTCGCGGGCCAGGTCGCGGACCAGTTCAGCGACGTGCTGGTCGGGATGTCCGGGTTCACGCAGTTCGCGATCGAGAACGAACACGACCCCGACATGCGCGCGATGGCGCTCAAGCGCATGAGTGAGTTGTCGGGCCGCGGGCTCACGGTCGCGCGCCAGCTGCAGTGCTACGGCGGGCGCGGCATGTCGCACCGCGGCGCGGTCAGCCTCAACGACGCCATCACCGGCACGCTGCGGTCGATGCACGGCACGCTCGGGAAGGACGTGGTGCTCGACCTGCGGCTCACCACCGCCGGCTCCTCGATCTGGAGTGACCCGGCGATCGTGCAGGACGCGGTCACGGCGCTGCTGGTGAATGCGCGCGAGGCGATGCCGCGTGGCGGCACGCTCACCGTCGCGACCACGCTGGCCGAGGTGCCGGACGATCGCAGCGGCCGCTATCCGGCGCCGGCCGGCCGGTACGTCGTGCTCACCATCGCCGACACCGGCGTCGGCATGGGCAGCGAGGCGCAGCGTCGCATGTTCGACCCGTTCTACACCACGCAGCAGCGTCGCGGGGCGGGACTTGGCCTGGCCGCGGTGGCTGGCATCGCGCGTGAGCACGCCTGGGTGATCAGTGTCGAGAGCGAACCCAAGGTCGGGACCGCGATCTCGATCTACATGCCCCTCGCCGCCACCGAGGCGGGCACCCGCCCCCCGACCGGCGCTCAGTCCAGGCGCGTCACCACACCGGAACGCATCGCGTAGCGGGTGCCCGTCACCGGGTCGGCGGCCTCCCCGTCACCCGCCAGTGGCAGCGCCAGGCGCTCCCCGTGCTCGCTCATCCAGCCGACCTGCCGCGCCGGCACGCCCACCATCAGTGCGTACGGCGGCACGTCACGGTGGATCACCGCCCCCGCACCCACGAACGCGAACGCGCCCACCGTCACGCCGCAGACGATCGTGCAGTTGGCGCCGAGCGTGGCACCGCGGCAGACCAGGGTGTCGCGGTATTCGTCCTTGCGTGAGACCGCCGCCCGCGGGTTGTACACGTTGGTGAAGACCATGCTCGGCCCGCAGAACACGTCGTCCTCGAGGGTGACGTTGTCGTAGATCGAGACGTTGTTCTGCACCTTGCAGTTGTCACCGATCACGACCCGGCTGCCGACGTACACGTTCTGCCCGAAGGAGCACCGCGCGCCGATGCGTGCGCCGCTGCTGATGTGCACCCAGTGCCAGACCCGCGTGCCATCACCGACGGTCGCGCCCTCGTCGACGATCGCCGTGGGGTGGATGGTGACCGCCATCTCAGTACTCCAGCGGCAGAGCCACGCGGGTGCCGTCGCGCGCGCTGAGGTAGGTCGCGATCAGCAGCTCGAGCGAGTGCAGCCCCTCGCGACCGTCGGTGTCGGGCTCCACCTCGCCGCGCAGCGCGCTGATCACGTTGTCGTAGTAGAGCGGATGGCCGAAGCCGTACACCGAGGTGGTGTCGTAGCTCGCCTGCTCCACCAGCGCATCGTCGGGATCGCTGTCGGCGAACTCCCAGTGGTCGATCTTGTTCACCGCCACGCCGCCCAGGCGCACGGTGCCCTTCTCGCCGAGGATGGTGATCGATCCCTCGAGGTTCTTCGGGTAGGTGAGCATCGTGACGCTCATCGAGCCGAGTGCGCCGGTGCGCCAGCGGATCGAGAGCACCCCCGTGTCCTCCACCTGGATGTTGCGGGCGAGGGTGGCGGTGTACGCCTGCACGCTCTCGACCGGACCGACGAGCCAGTCCAGCAGGTCCACGTAGTGGCTGGCCTGGTTCATGAACGCGCCGCCGTCGAACTCCCAGGTGCCGCGCCACGCCGCGCTGTCGTAGTAGCTCTGCGGCCGGCTCCAGAAGACGTTCACGTTCACCATGTACACCTTCCCGAACCGCCCCTTCTGCATCGCCCGCTTCACGAGCTGCAGGGTCGGGTTGCGCCGATTCTGCTTCACGACGAACAGGTGCACGCCGGCGGAGTCGCAGGCGTGGACCATCGCCTTCCCGTCCTGCCAGCGGGTGGCCATCGGCTTCTCGGTCACCACGTGGCGGCCGGCGGCGGCGCAGGCGATGGCCTGGGCGGCGTGGAGGCCGCTCGGCGTGGCCAGGATCACCGCGTCCACCCGCGGCTCGTGTGCCAGCAGGCCCTCGATCGAGTCGTAGGCGGCGGCACCGGTCTCGGCTGCCGCGGCGATGAGCCGGTCTGGCGCCACGTCGCAGACGGCCACCAGCTCGGCGCGATCGGCGTGCGCCGCGATGGCCCCGATGTGGTTCGCCGAGATGCGGCCGCAGCCGACGAGGCCGAACCGGATCGGCCGCCCGGTGATCGGGCGTGCGCGGGATGGGATGACGAGGGACATGTCGGTGGGGGCGGGGAGAGTGGCCAGCACCGAAAATAGCCGCCGCGGCGTGATTTGGCGCTGCTGCGCCCGCCCCCGGGCACGTGTGCACCGCGGCGGTCGTTAGACTCCTGATCGGTGCGCGCCCTCGCGCATCGCGTGGCCGGCGCCGGAGGCTCGATGAAGTTCCACACCTACACCAAGTACAACCCCGAGCTGGCGGATGCAGTGGACCTGCAGGCGCTGCTCGACGGGTTGTCCGACTTCCTCCTGCAGAGCGGGTTCGCGGAGTCGGGCGGCTACTCGCCCTGGGGGAACGACGAGGATCCGGCGGACCGCTCGATGGAGGCGCTCCGGAAGGCCATCCTCGATGCGCTGATCGAGAGCGGGCAGTTCACGCCCGAGATGCTCGACGCCCTCCGCGGCGACGGGGACGAGGACGCCGAGGAGAAGCTGGCCGAGCTGCTCGACCAGATCGTGCGGCGCCTCATGAGCGAGGGCTTCATCAACGCCGAGGTGCCGCCGCAGGGTGCGGACTCGCACCAGCCGGTCACCGGCAAGGGCGGGCTCGCCCATGCCGCCAGCAAGGACGTCCAGTTCAACCTCACGCAGAAGGGCATCGACTTCCTCGGCTACAAGGCGCTGCGCAACATCCTCGGCTCGTTCGGCCGGAGCACCTTCGGCAGCCATGACACGCCGTACCTGGCCACGGGCATCGAGAGCGATGCCTGGAGCCGGCCCTACGAGTTCGGCGACGTGCTCAACCTCGACGTGAACGAGACGCTCAGGAACTCGATGCTCCGCACCGGGTCGCTCGACGTGCCGATGGACCTCGAGTATTCCGACCTGATGGTCCGCCAGTCCGAGTACCGTTCCAGCTGCGCGACGGTGCTGATGCTGGACACGTCGCACTCGATGATCCTCTACGGCGAGGACCGGTTCACGCCGGCGAAGAAGGTGGCGCTGGCGCTCACGCACCTCATCCGCACGCAGTTCCCGGGTGACACGATCCGCGTGGTGCTGTTCCATGACAGCGCCGAGGAGATCCCGCTCGCGGCGCTGGCCGGCGCGCAGGTCGGGCCGTACCACACCAACACCGCCGAGGGACTGAAGCTGGCGCGCCGCATCCTCATGTCGCAGAAGAAGGACATGCGGCAGATCGTGATGATCACCGACGGCAAGCCCAGTGCGCTCACCATGCCGGACGGGCAGATCTACAAGAACAGCATGGGGTTGGACCTGAACGTGATCGGCCAGACGCTGAAGGAAGTGGCGGACTGCCGGCGCTCCGGCATCACGATCAACACGTTCATGCTGGCGCGCGACCACGCACTGGTGGACTTCGTGAAGCGGGTGTCCATCATCTCGCGCGGGAAGGCGTACTTCACCAACACGATGAGCCTCGGCCAGTTCGTGCTGATGGACTTCCTGCGCAAGAAGACCAAGCGGGTGAGCTGAGCCACGCGCCCCGGACGCACTGCCCTGCCCGCCGCCGCGCGACCACGGACGCGATCCCCCGCCGCACGCATCCCGGATGATGCGCTGCGGCGGTTCGGCCGCCTGCTGCGCGCGTGGTACCGGCGCAACGCGCGTGACCTGCCGTGGCGCCGCACCCGGGACCCGTACGCCATCCTCGTCTCGGAGCTCATGCTCCAGCAGACGCAGGTGCTGCGCGTGGTGCCGCGGTGGCACGAGTTCCTGGCGCGGTTCCCGTCACTGCATGCGATCGCCATGGCCGACGTGGCGCACGTCGAGGAGGCGTGGGAGGGGCTCGGGTACTACGCCCGCGCGCGCAACCTGCACCGCACGGCCCGTCTCGTCACCCGTGACGGCGCCGATCCCGCCGCGATGCTCCCGGCCGACGTGGCCGCCCTCCGCGCCCTGCCGGGCATCGGCCGCTACACCGCTGGCGCGGTGTCGAGCTTCGCATACGGCCGTCGCGCACCGCTGGTCGACACCAACGTGGCGCGCGTGCTCCAGCGCGTGTTCCTGCCGCGGGCCCGCCGCAAGGTGGCAGCCACGGAGCACGCGCTCTGGGACCTGGCCGAGCGCTCGCTCCCGCAGCAGGCGGCCGCCGTGTGGACACACAACCAGGCGCTGATGGAGATCGGCGCGCTGGTGTGCACGGCGCGGGTGAAGCACTGCGGCGCCTGCCCGGTGCGCAGCGTGTGCAGGACGTACGCGGCGACGCCGAAGGCACGCCCGGGGTAGCCCGGCTCAAGACGGTTCGAGTGCCACGGCAGCCGGCTTCCGCGCACTGACCAGCCTCCGGAGCACCGGGCCGAGCGGCTCCTCCACCAGTCGATGGATCGCAACGGCCGTGGTGACGGCGAACACGACGATCACCGCGAGTGCGATCGATGGTGCGACCCCGCGCTCCACCATCGCCTGGTACAGCACGAAGCCGGCGTTCTGGTGGATCAGGTACAGGGGATAGGTCAGCTCACCGGGGATGGTCGCCCAGCGTGTCTTCCCGATCGTGATCCGCCCCGTCCCCACCAGCAGGAACACACCGACCAGCACGACGACGATCGCACCATGCACGACC
Organism: Gemmatimonadaceae bacterium; assembly: GCA_020851035.1. Lineage (NCBI taxonomy): Bacteria > Pseudomonadati > Gemmatimonadota > Gemmatimonadia > Gemmatimonadales > Gemmatimonadaceae > Gemmatimonadaceae bacterium. Next base: position 105,332 of record JADZDM010000020.1, read on the forward strand.
GGGTCCGGTGCGAAGCCGTTCCAGTCGTCTCCCATGCGACGCGCCTTCGCCACCGAGTGCCAGGCGCCGAGCGGCACCGCGGCCATCAGCAGCCCCACGCGCGCCGCGGTCCAGCCGCGCGAATGCGCGAGGAAGGTCACCGCGCCGATGGTGAAGAGCGGGGCGTAGTTCGCCACCAGCCAGCGTTCCACCGGGTACATCGGACGGATGGCATCGGCCAGCGACACCAGCAACCAGCCTGCCAGCAGCCATTCGCTGCGCTCCAGCAGCTTCGTGCGGATCGCGAGCCAGACCATCAGGTAGAACTGGAGCTCCACCGCCAGCGACCAGTACGCACCGTCGACGTATTCCGCGCCGACATACTGCGGGATCAGCGTCAGGTTCCAGAGCCAGTCGACCCACGTCACCGCGAATCGCGGATCCCCACGCCACGTCGTCAGCAGCCACGTGATGGTGGCAGCCACCCAGAGCGCAGGATAGAGCCGTGCGACCCGTGAGGCCACGAACGCACGCGGGGTGCGCCCGATCGCCGACATGAAGATCACGTACCCGCTCACCATGAAGAACAGGTCCACACCGAGGAACCCGTAGCGCGCGACGGGCTCCAGGCTCCGCAGCGGCACGTCCGTGATCCAGTCCGACCGCGGCCCGCGCGACAGGTAGTGGAAGACCAGCACCGAGAATGCCGCGATGCCACGGAGCAGGTCGATGCCGTAGGTGCGCTGCGGTGGGTTCATCGCGTGGACGTGTGGCGCGGGACGGCAGTGGCGTCAGGCAGTGGGCCGGCCCGGCATGGTGGAGGCGCGTGCATGGGGGGGGCGGCCGCGGACTGGCCCATGAATCCTAGTGGATTGGAAATGAAGTTGGGATAGCATGAAGGGTGTCGTGGCACCCCACCCGCCAAGGCGGAAACCGCAGCAATACCAGCGGTATTGCGAGGATTTCCAACGTCGGCGGGTGGGGTGTCACGGCGACCGACTGCACCCCGAACTTCGTTTCCAGTCCACCAGGGGCTGGCCCACGCGGCGCAAGCGTGACGCTCGCCGGATGCCGCGATCAGCTCTGTACGATCCCCATGTCCACCCACGCCCGGTAGCTGCCGTCCATCACCCGGCGCCACCAGGGCTCGTTGGCGAGGAACCATGCCACCGTCTCGCGGATGCCCTCCTCGAAGGTGCAGGATGGCACGAATCCCAGTTCCGACGCGATCTTGCGCGCGTCGATGGCGTAGCGGCGGTCGTGGCCGGGCCGGTCGGCCACGAACGTGACCAGGCTCGACGAGGGCACACCGGACGCCGCAGGGCAGGAGGAGAACCGCCCCCGCAGCGCCGCATCGGCCGCCATCCGTTCGTCCACCAGCGCGCAGACCAGCCGCACGATGTCGATGTTCGCCCACTCGTTGTGTCCCCCGACGTTGTACACCTCGCCGACGCGCCCGCCATCCAGCACCGCCCGGATCGCGCGCGCATGGTCGAGCACGTACAGCCAGTCGCGGACGTTCCGGCCGTCACCGTACACCGGCAGCGGGCGGCCATCGAGGATGTTCACGATCACCAGCGGGATCAGCTTCTCGGGAAAGTGGTACGGCCCGTAGTTGTTCGAGCAGTTGGTGGTGGTGACGGGCAGCCCGTAGGTGTGGTGGTACGCCCGCACGAGGTGGTCAGACGCGGCCTTGCTCGCCGAATAGGGCGAGTTGGGTGCGTATGGGGTCGCCTCGTGGAACGGGGGATCGTCGGGGCCCAGCGACCCGTACACCTCGTCGGTCGAGACGTGATGGAACCGCACGTCGCCGGTGACGGCGCGCTCCTGCAGCCAGACGGCGCGCGCCGCCTTCAGCAGCTCGTGCGTGCCGGTCACGTTCGTCGCGATGAACGCGTCCGGCCCCGCGATGGAGCGGTCGACGTGCGACTCCGCGGCGAAGTGCACCACCGTGTCGAGCTGGTGCTCGCGCAGCAGGCCGGCGGCGAGGCCGGCCGTGCCGATGTCGCCGTGCACGAACACCAGGCGCGGGTCGGCACGCAGGTCGTCCAGGCTCGCGAGGTTGCCGGCGTACGTCAGCGCATCGAGCACCACCACCGTGCCGTCGCGTGTGGCCGACAGCCAGTGACGCACGAAGTTCGAGCCGATGAAGCCGGCGCCGCCGGTGACCAGCAGCCTACGCGTGGGAGAGCTCATCGAGCATGGTGCGAAGGTTCGTGCGCCAGTGCTGCGGCGCCCGATGCAGCGCAGCCGTGGTCGCGGTGGTGTCCAGCACACTGTACGCCGGTCGTGCCGCCGGCGTCGGGTAGTCGGCGGTGGCGATCGGCCGCACCGGCACGGCGTGGCGGAGCAGCCCGCGCACCAGCGCCTCCTCCTGCACCGCCACCGCGAGGTCGTACCAGCTCGCGACGCCGGCGTCGGTCCAGTGCAGCACGCCGGCAAGCGATGGCACCGCGGCCGCGGCCCATATCGTGACCGCGAGCTCGCGCGCCCAGGTGGGAGTGCCCACCTGGTCCGACACGACGCGCACCACGTCGCGCCCGGCCATCAGGCGCAGCATGGTCTTCACGAAGTTCGCGCCATGCGCGGAATGCAGCCATGCGGTGCGGATCACCAGCGCCTGCCCACCCAGTGCACCGAGCACGGCAAGCTCCCCGTCGCGCTTCGTCTGCCCGTACACCGAGGCCGGCGCCGGCAGGTCCGACGGTCGCCACGGCCCCGCGGCCGCGCCACTGAACACGTAGTCGGTGGACACCTGGATCATGCGCGCGCCATGATGCGCCGCCGCCCGGGCCAGCAATCGCGCCGCGCCGGCATTCACGGCAGCCGCCAGCTCCGGCTCAGCCTCGGCACGGTCCACGGCCGTGAACGCCGCGGCATTGATCACCAGCGACGGACGGCAGGCGCCGACGCACGCCTCGACCGCATCGGCATCGGTCACGTCCAGCTCCGCGATGTCCACCGCCACGAGGCGCACGCCCTCCGGCACCGTGCGGCACAGCTCCGCGCCGAGCTGGCCTGCGGCGCCGGTGACCAGCACCGGGCCGGTCACGGCAGCGTCTCGAGTTCGGCGAGCCGAACGCCCATCAGGTCCTTCGCGGAGAGGATCGGGGCCATGCCGGGCGGGAGGGGCCAGTCGATGCCCAGCGCCGGGTCGTTCCACAGCAGCGTGCGTTCGCTGGTCTGGTCGTAGCGGTCCGTCACCTTGTACTGCAGGTCAGCCGTCTCCGAGAGCACCAGGTAGCCATGGGCGTACCCCGCCGGGATCCAGAGCTGCCGATGGTCCTCTCCGGAAAGCTCGAGGCCGAGCGACTGCCCGAAGGTGGGCGACGACCGCCGCACGTCCACCACGACATCCCAGATGCGGCCGCTGCTGCACCGCACCAGCTTGCCCTGCGTGTGCCGGAGCTGGAAGTGCAGGCCGCGGATCGTGCCGCGCAGCGACCGGCTCTGGTTGTCCTGCACGAACCCCGTGTCCGCCACCTGCAACCGGAAGGCCTCGTCGTTCCAGCTGGCGAGGAAGAACCCGCGTGCGTCGGCGAACACCCTCGGTTCCAGCACGCAGACTCCGGGGAGCGCCAGACGCGTGACCTTCACCTGCCGCGCGCCTCGTCGAGCATGGCGACGAGGTACTGCCCGTACTGCGTCTTCCGGAGCGGCTCGGCCAGCCGCAGCACCTGGTCATCGTCGATCCACCCGAGTCGCCACGCGATCTCCTCGGGGCAGGCGATCTTCAGTCCCTGGCGCTGCTCGATGGTCTGGATGAACTGGCCAGCCTGCAGCAGCGATTCGTGCGATCCGGTGTCGAGCCACGCGGTGCCGCGGCCAAGGAGCTGCACGTTCAGGGCGCCCATCGCCAGGTAGGCGCGGTTCACGTCCGTGATCTCGAGCTCCCCGCGCGCCGACGGCCGGATGCCGGCCGCGATGTCGCAGACCTGCCGGTCGTAGAAGTAGAGGCCCGTGACGGCATAGTTCGAGCGTGGCTTCGCCGGCTTCTCCTCGATGCCCACGGCCCGCCCGTCGGCGTCGAACTCCACCACCCCGTACGCCGACGCATCGCTCACGCGGTAGCCGAAGACCGTCGCGCCGCTCGGCACCGCACTGGCCCGCTTCAGGGCCTGCGGCAGGTCCTGCCCGTAGAAGATGTTGTCGCCGAGCACGAGGCAGCTCGGCCGGTCGTCGACGAACTCGCGGCCGATGAGGAAGGCCTGCGCGAGGCCGTCGGGGGATGGCTGCACCGCATAGCGCAGCGACATGCCCCACTGCGACCCGTCGCCGAGCAGGCGCTGGAAGAACACCTGCTCGTGCGGGGTCGTGATCAGCAGCACGTCCCGCACCTGCGCCAGCATCAGCGTGGAGAGCGGGTAGTAGATCATCGGCTTGTCGTACACCGGCAGGAGCTGCTTGCTGACGCCCTGCGTGATCGGGTACAGCCGCGTCCCCGAGCCGCCGGCGAGCACGATGCCGCACCGCGCGCCGCCGGCGATCGTGCCGGTCGTGCCGTCCGTCGTCATCGCGCACACCGGCGCATGGTCATCCCGGCCGCCGCGCGGCCCGCTGTCGGTGTCACCGGGTCAGCGGCGGATGCTGTCCTTGACCGCACGCGGGAACTTGTTGGTGAGCGGGTCCACGTACTCCCGCTCCCCCGCCCCGATGTAGATCTGCCGCGGACGCGCGATCTTCTGCTCCTTGTCGTCGAGCATCTCCTCCCACTGCGCCAGCCACCCGGCCGTCCGCGCCACCGCGAACAGGACCGTGAAGAAGTCCGTCGGGAACGCCATCGAGCGGTAGATCAGGCCCGTGTAGAAGTCCACGTTCGGGTAGAGCTTGCGCGCGATGAAGTAGTCGTCCGAGAGGGCGATCCGCTCCAGCTCCAGCGCGATCTCGAGGTCCTTGTCGATGCCGATCTGCGCGAAGACCTGGTCGGCCAGCTTCTTCACGATGCGGGCGCGCGGGTCGTAGTTCTTGTACACGCGGTGCCCGAAGCCCATCAGCTTCGGGCCGCCCTTGCCGCTCTTCACCGACTCGATGAAGGCCGGCACGTTCTTCGGGTCACCGATCTCCTTGATCATGCGCAGCACCTGCTCGTTGGCGCCGCCGTGGAGCGGACCGAAGAGCGCGGCGATGCCGGCCGAGACGGCGCTGAACGGGTCCACGTGGCTGGAGCCCACGGCGCGCACCGCGCTCGTCGAGCAGTTCTGCTCGTGGTCGGCGTGCAGGATGAACAGCACCTCGAGCGCACGGCTGAAGATCGGGTTCGCCTCGTACCGCGGCTCGCTCATGCGGGCCACCATCGAGAGGAAGTTGTCCCCGTAGTTCAGCGTGTTGTCGGGGTAGATGATCGGCAGGCCCTTCACGTGCCGGTAGGCGAAGGCGGCCAGTGTCGGGACCTTCGCCAGGAGGCGGATCACCGAGATGTAGCGCTCGCGCGGGTCGAAGATGTTGCGGGCCGACGGGTAGAAGCTCGAGAGCGCCGCCACCGACGAGCAGAGCATCGACATCGGGTGCGCGTCATAGCGGAAGCCCTCGAGGAACTTCCGGATGTTCTCGTGCACGTAGGTGTGAAACGTGATGTCGTTCACGAACCCGTCGTACTGCGGCTGCGTGGGCAGCTCGCCGAAGCGGAGCAGGTACGCCACCTCGAGGAACGTCGCCTTTTCGGCGAGCTGCTCGATCGGGTAGCCGCGATAGCGGAGGATCCCCTTGTCGCCGTCGATGAACGTGATCGCGCTCTTGCAGCTGGCGGTGTTCATGAACGCCGGGTCGTAGCTCAGCAGCCCGAACTCGCCCGGCTCACCGCGCTTGACCTGCTTCAGGTCGGCGGCCCGGACGTAGGTGTCGCCCTCGGGGCCCTCGGTGGAGATCGCCGCGCTGTACGCTGCGCCGGTCCGGCTGTCCCGCAACTCGAGGGTACCCCCGGCGTTCGTCTCGCTCATCCCGCGGTCTCCGCTCTGGAAGGTGGTGCTGTGCCCGGGCAGGTCCCGGCGCCTGACGGCCTGCACGCGCCGGCCCTGGCAGACACCGGGCCGAACGCACGCCGCGCGCGTGCTCCGGCCAAAACTAACGAGGAGTCCCGGTTCGGGACGTGCGCCGCCCAGCCGACGCCCCGCGCACGCGCCGACCCGACCGCCGCCGCGTCACGGCGCGCGCCAGACTCGCTCGCCCTGCACGGTGAACACCACCGAGTCACCCGCGAGCGGGAGGAACACGCTGCGGAGCATGGCCGGACTCGGATCCGGCCGCTGGCGGAAGCTCCAGCCATCGCGCGGGCCGCTGTCGGTGCGCACCAGCGACTCCCCCACGAAGATCCGGCCGCCGCCGGCGCGTGACTTCGCGACCGCGGCCGCGACGATCTCCTGCCATCGCGCCGGCTCGAGGTTCACGACGCTGGACACGTTGATCACCCTCGGCAGGCCGACGTCGTGCGGCGCATAGATCTGCGACTTCCGGTTGCCGAACAGCAGCACGAGGTCCGCCGGACGCGTGTGTGCATGGAGCGCCGCCAGCCAGGTCCGGCGGAACGAGTCCGCCGCGAGCAGCGGCCTGAGGTTCCCCAGCACATTGGTCGCCACGATGAGGCCGGTGGCAGCGACACCGGCCACCACGATCCGTGAGCCACCGGTCCGCCGGCCCCACGACTGGAGCGCCACCGCCAGCAGCAGCACCTGCAGCGGCAGCGACGGGAAATACCGCTCCAGGTCCGTGCCCTGCCACGACAGCGCGAAGCCGAGGTTGATCCCGATCCCGAGGACGGCAGCGAGCAGGATGTTCCGATGCGCCGTCGCGAGCGTCTTCCACCCCTTCCAGAGCACCAGCGCGAGCGCGGCGACACTCCCGTAGGCCAGCACGAGCACGCCGAGCCACACCGTGGCCGGGAAAGCCACGTCGCCGTTCATCCAGAGCCGGAGTCGCTGCGGAAAATCGCTCAGCGACGCCAGCGACTGCGGCACGCCCACGATCACGCGGAAGACCTGGCTCGGCCCGAACGCCGTGGCAATCCCGTGGCTCGAGGAGCGGATCCACCCCAGCAGGTCCACCGTGGCCGGCGTCGGCGTCTGGTAGCGGGCCAGTCCGATGGCGGCGGCGCCCGAGTGCAACACCGCCAGCGGCCCGACCAGGAAGACCAGGAACGCCACGGTGAAGATCGCGGTCTTCACGAGGCGCGACCGGCTCAACAGGCCCGGCGCCCCGTCATGCAACAGCACGACCACCCAGACCGCGGGGGCGGCGATCACCTGCACGCCCCATGCGGCAGCCGAGAGCGCCGCGAAGCTGGCCGAGAGGGCAACGCGACCGAGGTCCTCGCCACCCGTCACCGCGCCCCCGTCGCGCGGCACCGCGAAGGACAGCGCGAGGATCAGCAGCAGCACGCTCAGCGAATAGCTGCAGCCCGAGTATGCATAGGTCCAGAAGCCGTTCGACACCAGGAACACGGCAGCGGCAGCGGTCGCCGCGGCGGGTTCCACATACTGCCGCAGCAGCCGGTGCATCGCAGCCACCGACGCCACGCTCATCAGCAGCGACAGGCCCTGGAGGACCCACAGGGTGTCGGACGCGGTCCCGTCCAGGCCGGCGATGCCGGCGATGACCGCGCCGATCGGCCGCCAGAGCAGGTGCCCCGGCTCGACCAGGACGCCGGCGTGGATGTCGATCGCGTAGCTGATGCCGTCGCCGTACCAGACCCCCTCGCTGAGCAGGTACGCCACCGCGGCACAGACACCGAGCAGCAGCGCGGTGATCGAGTCGCGCCGCGTCCACGGGGTGATCGCACTAGAGGTCTGCATGGGCCTCGTTCTTGTCAGCGGAGAAGACCAGGCGGCTCGAGAGCAGGAAGTTGACGCCCAGTCCTGCGATGGAGCCCACGCCCACCGCCGTCACCGGCGCGAGCCCCTGCGTGCCGATGCGCGCGATGACCAGCGAGTAGGCCCCGAAGTTCACGGCGGCACCGACGCTGTTCGCCGCCAGGAACCCCGCGAACTCGCGCAGCGGCGGCCTGGCAGAGCGGAAGTTGAGGGTGCGGTTGAGGAACCAGGTGGTCGTGACCGCAGCGCAGAACGACGCCACCCGCGCCAGGTACGGATTCACGCCGGCGCCGCGCACCAGCGCGAACACGATCGAGGCATCGACCACGAACCCGACCACGCCGATGCCGGCGAACCAGAGGAACTGCCGCACGCGCACGGGCATGGCGCGGCTATCGCCCGGTGATGCGGATCGACTGCGCGAGGTAGTGCAGCCGCTTCATCTCATTGCGGGCACGGGTCACCGTCGACAGCACGAGGCCGCACACGAGGCTCAGTGCCGCCACCACCGTCAGGCCCACCACCAGCACCGCCGTCGGCAGGCGCGGCACGGTGTGCGTGTCGAGGTAGGTGAGCACGATCGGCGTCGCCAGCACCAGCGACAGCGCCACCAGCACGCCGGCCACGATGCCGAAGAACTGCATCGGGAGTTCGTCCTTCACCAGCAGGCCGATGGTGCGGAGGATGCGGAACCCGTCGCGGTAGGTCGAGAGCTTGCTCACGCTCCCGGGCGGCCGCTCGTTGTACGGCGTGCGCCGCTCCGCGATCGGGCAGCGCAGCTGCAGCGCGTGCACGGTGAGCTCCGTCTCGATCTCGAAGCCGGCCGACAGCGCAGGGAAGCTCTTCACGAACCGGCGCGACATCACGCGGTAGCCGGAGAGCATGTCCTGCGACCGGTTGCCGAAGATGTAGGACACCAGGCTGGTGAGCATCCAGTTGCCGAAGCGGTGCCCGCGGCGGTAGGCGGCCTCGCCGGTCTCGTCGCGGATCGCACTGACCATGTCGACCGACTCGGAGAGCAGCACCTCGATCAGGGCCGGCGCCGCCGAGGCGTCATAGGTGTCGTCACCGTCGACCATGATGTAGACGTCGGCCTCGACATCGGCGAACATCCGCCGCACCACGTTCCCCTTCCCCTTCTGCGGCTCGTAGCGCACCACCGCGCCATGCTCGCGCGCCACGCGCGAGGTGCCGTCGGTCGAGCAGTTGTCGTAGACGAACACCGTGGCGGCCGGCAGCGCGGCACGGAACGCATCGATCGTGCGCCCGATCGCCACTTCCTCGTTGTGGCAGGGAATGACGACCGCGACGGTGGGATTCAGGTCAGGCATGGCTGGTTGGGAAACGGATCGCACAACGGACTGCCGTGCGGCACCCGCGGACCGGGGCAACACCATGCCTCGCGCACCAGTGCGCCGCATGGCGACGCACCCCGGACGTCAGGAGGGACATGCCGGGACGGGAAAAGTACCAGAAACGACGCATCATCGCACCCGACGGTCACGGGTGCCACGCAACGGACCAGCAACGCGACAGCAGGCCATCATCGCGCCGCACCGAGCCAGTCGGCATACGTGCGCACCATCTCGCGCCCGATCTGCACCCAGTCGTACCGCTCGGACGCCAGCGTCCGGACCGCCGCCGACATGCGGCGGCGGGCCGCCGGGTCCGAGGCGAGCCGCTCGACCTGCGCCACCCACTCGGCCGGCGTCGCCGCGTCGGCCAGGAGCACCGTCTCGCCGTCGGTGACGTCGATGCCTTCGGCGCCGATCACCGTGGAGATCACCGGTGTGCCGATCGCCATCGACTCGAGGATCTTGAGGCGCGTGCCGCCACCGGTCCGCAGCGGCACGATCGAGGCCAGCGCGCCGTCGTAGTACGGGCGCACATCCGGCACCGTCCCGGTGACCGTCACGCCGGGCACCGACGCCAGCGCGCGCACCGCCTCGGTCGGGTTGGCCCCGACGATCGAGAGGCGCGCCGCCGGGAACCGCGCCCGCATCGCCGGCCAGGTCGTGGTCACGAAATGCTGCGCCGCATCGACGTTCGGGAAGTAGTCCATGGAGCCGACGAAGACGAGATGCACGTCACCCGGCACGTGCGCACCACGCGGCGTGAACGCCGCGCAGTCCACGCCGTTCTCCGCCACCGCGATGCGCGCGCGCGGCGCCAGCGCCGCCAGCTGCTCCTGCTCGCGGCGGCTGCACACCACGTGCCCGAAGCCGGAGTGCAGGATCTCGCGCTCGGTCCGCGCCAGCTTGCGCGCGGTCATCCGCGCGTACCAGCGGCGACCGGCCGACGGCGTCGTCTCCGCGAAGCGCGCCATCGCCTCGGACTCGATGTTGTGCCAGTTGAAGATCACCCGGCCACCGCCGATGCGCTGCGCCAGCTGCGCGAAGTGCAGCATGTGGATGCTGTCGGCATGGATCACGTCGAACCGCACCTGCGCGGCGACGCGGCGCACCGCATCGTCCATCGCGGCGCTCGCATAGTTCAGCAGCGGGAAGGCCGTCCGGCCGACGGCACCGCGCAGCAGCCGCACCGGGCTGTACGTCGGCGGCTTGGGGATCCCCTCGAGCGCCGCACAGAACGGCAGGTCCGCCGCCGTCTGCGCGGGGCCGTCCGGCGCGGCGAAGTACAGGTACGTCAGCGCGCTGCCCGCGCCGAGCGCCTTCGCCAGGTGGTAGTCGCGCAGCTTGGCGCCGCTCTGCGTGGGCCAGCACTGGCGCGGCGAGAGGTACAGGACGTTCATCGGCTTCGGTCAGGGACGAGTTGCGGAGGCGGCCACCGCGCGACGCCCGATCTCCCGGGCCGGGTTGCCACCGAGGATCACGCCGGGTTCCGGCGTCTTCGTCACCACGGCGCCTGCCCCGACGACCACCCCGCTCGGGATGTCCACCATCACGATCGAGCCGTTGCCAAGCCAGCAGTCCGCATGGAGCGTCACGCGACGCACCTCCCCGCCCTGCATCCGCATCGGGATGTCGGTGCGGTCGAAGCGGTGCGTCATCTTGCCGCTGAGCACCGTGACCATCGAGCCGAGCAGGCAATCGTCCTCGATCGTCACCTCGCCCAGGCTGCAGTAGGCACCGATGTACACGCCGGCACCGATGCGCGCGCGCGGGCTGGACAGGATCGTGCCGAAGCAGACCGTGCTGCGCGCGTCGCACGCCTCCAGCGTGACGCGGTAGAACGCGCGGCGCAGCAGGTTCCCCAGGTCGCCGGGAAACAGTGCCACGGTCTGGCTGCCCGACTGGAACACGCGCTTGTGCAGCGCACCGCCCACCAGGGCCGCCAGTCGCACCGGAAGCCAGAACGGCAGCGTCACCAGGAACGCGATCGCGTCGAACACGAATCGGAACGCGGTCCTCATCGCCGGGCCGCCGCGAGGCAGCCGCGATACAGCGACTCGTACGCCAGCGTCATTGCCTCCACCGTGTGGCGCTCCGCCAGGCGCAGCGCCGCCCGCTCCACCTGCGCCGCGGTGCCGTCGGCGTCGCGTACCGTCTCGCGCACTGCCGCGGCCAGCGCCGTGGCGTCGCCGCCGGGGAAGAGCCGGCCGAGGCGCCCGCCATCGAGCACGGCGGGCAGGCCGCCGACCGCGGAGGCCACCACCGGCACCCGCGAGGCGAAGGCCTCGAGGACCGTCATCGGCATCGCTTCCGACAGCGACGACAGCACGAACACGTCGAACGAGGCATAGAGGGCGGCGGAGATGGCGCGCTGGCCGGCGAAATGCACGCGTCCGGTGAGCCCCGCTGCGGCCGCCTGGGCCGCCAGCGCCTCACGCAGTGCCCCGTCGCCCACCAGCACCAGATGCCACCGGTCGTCCAGCTCCGCGAGTGCACGGATCATGAGCTGCTGGTTCTTCACCGCGTGCAGGCGCGCGACCGTGCCCATCACCAGCGCGTCGTGCGGCACCCCGAGCTCGTCACGGAGCGCGCCATCGCCCGGGCGCACCCGGTGCAGCGCGGCGTCGTCGATGCCGTTCTCCACCAGCACGATGCCGTCACGCCGCGGCAGCATCTGCCGGTAGTACTTCACGACATCCACGGAGCAGCCGGCGGTCACGTCGGTCTGGACCGCCCCGAGCCAGAGGAAGAACCGGTCGGACCTCGAGAACGGAAGCTGGATCCCGTGCCGGGTGTGCAGGATCGCCGGCACCCGCGCGGCGTGCGCCGCCCGCGACGCCTTGGCACAGACGCCGCTGTGGCTGTGCACCACGTCCATCCTGCCGCTTCGGAAGCGCGCCGTGAGCGCACCGGGCGCCACGAGGCTCGACAGGCCCTGCGCCGGCACCAGCTCCAGCGGCACGCCCGAATCGCGCACCCGGTCGGCCATGCCGCCCAGCGACTCGGTGCAGATGATCCGCGCATCGTGCCCGTGCCGGCGCAGCGCGACACTGAGGCCAAGCACCATGACCTCCATGCCGCCGGTGTCCATCGCCGGCACGACCTGCGCGATTCGCAGCGGCCGCGCGTCGGACGCCACCGCGTCCCCCGCGGAGGCCGGTGCACCATGGCTCGTCGCCTGCGAGGTCACGACGCCGGTCGCGGCACTCACGACGCCGCCCCGCCATAGTGCGCCGCATCCACGTGGCGCAACGGGCGGAAGGCCTTCAGCACGAAGCGCCAGTCCAGCGGCCAGAGCAGCGCCGCGCGGCGGAACGCATCTCGCGCCGCATCCGGGTCCCGCGCGATCTCGTGCTCGTACGCGACATGTTCCCACACGTTGGCGCGGGCGCGGCGGCGCGTGATGCGGCTGAAGCCGTGCAGCACCTCCGCCTTGGCCAGGGCGGCCAGCATGCCGCGCTTCAGGCGATCCGCATTCCGGAAGGTGCCGCTGCGGTGCTCGCGCACGTAGACCAGCGGCTCACCCACGATGTGCAGGCCGCCCCGAGCCGCCACCCGCATCCACGCTTCCCAGTCCTCGCAGTACTCGAGCTGCGCGTCGAAGCCACCCACCGCGCGCAGCGTTTCGGTGCGCACGACGACGCCGGAGGTCGGCGTCCGCGCCCGGAACAGCAGCAGGTCTTCGACGCTCTGCGCGCCCAGGCTGGTCGTCGTCGGCACCGTGCGGATGTCCACCATGGTCCCGCGCTCGTCGACGACGGTGGCACCGCACCCGAACATCGTGACCGCCGGATACCTGAGTGCCGCGGCGCCCTGGCGCTCCAGCTTCACCGGAGACCAGAAGTCGTCGGAATCGAGGAACGCGACGCACTCACCGCGCGCGATCTCCAGCGCCGCGTTGCGGGCGGCACCCGGGCCCCCGCGCGAGCGCCGGATCACCGTGATCGAGCCCCCGAACCCGGCCAGCACGTCGGGCGTGTCATCCGTGGACCCGTCGTCGACGACGATCACCTGCACGGGCGCATGCGTCTGCCGGAGCGCACTCCGGATCGCCTTCCCGACGAACTGGGCGTAGTTGAACGTCGGGATGACCACCGTGAAGCTGGGCAATCCGGAAGCCATGGGACGGGATACCTGTGCGAGTCGGGCGCCGCTCAGGCGAAGGCGCCGCGATAACTCTCGATGATCTCCCGGTCACTGCGGATCTTGTCGGAGCGCCGCCCCAGCAGGTAGAAGCCGGCGGCGACGTCGTACGCCGCCTTCCGCTTCACCAGCATCGGGTCCAGCCACTTGATCCAGAAGCCCGTGAGCTTCGCGAACATGCGCAGCGCCACCCGCGGGCGCTTGCTCTCCGCGAAGCACGACAGCCAGTACATGTACGTCCAGCCGAGCGCCATGCCGGGTCCGCACTGGATCCCGCTCTCGATCTCCTCGAAGCGGCGGCAGAGCCGGCGCAGTCCCGAGTGCGTGAAGCGGTTGAAGTCGTACTCGCCGTCGCAGATCGCCTGCTGGAAGTTCGCCTCGATGTAGAACAGTCCGTCGGGCTTCAGCACACGGTGGATCTCGTCCACGGCCATGCGCGGGTCGAGCAGCGCCTGGATCACCCCCTGCAGCACCACGCAGTCGAACGTCCCGTCGGCGAACGGCACCTGATGGGCATCGCAGATCAGGTTCGAGCGCTCACCGAAGTACACATCCGACTCCACCACGTCGAAGGCGGGGTCGAGCACCAGTTCGCGGAGTCCCACGCCCAGGCCGCCGCCGCCAAGGATCAGCAGGCGCGGGTTCGGCGTGGTGGCCAGCAGGCGCTCGCGCAGCCGCCCGTAGTTCTGCTCCGCCGCCACGTTCAGGCTCAGCGAGGGCAGCGAGGCCACGATCTTCTCGCGCGTCGAGTACGTCGGGGCGTGATACCGGAACTGCCCCTTCAGGATCTCGTCGATGATGAACACGCCCGGTCGCTCATCCACCAGCACCGGCACACCGTCCACCACCGGATAGGTTGGCCCCCCCGGGGCGCTCATGCTGCTCCCGTCGGGGCTGAGGTCGAGAGGAAGGCCCGTGACGGGGCAGCGCAGCGAGCTCCGCAGCTCAGCCTTCAACAGGCTTCGATGTGCAATCATGGGTGGGGCAGACGTGGTGTGTGCTGTCAGTACGAACAGACTTGGTCGGGATTCCCAACCCGATAAGTTAGCGAGTCTCAGCCCTGTGACGAATGGCCGGCCGCGCCCGTCACTGGCGAGTCGGCCCCCATTTCACCTGATCTGCATGCTCCGTCAGCTCAAGCTTTCCGCACTCTCTGTCCTCAAATCCACCGGCATCAGCGGGCTGGTCGGGCGGACGGGGTGGCGGCAGTCGCGACTGCTGATTCTCGGCTATCATGGATTCGCACTTGCGGATGAGGTCGAGTGGAACGACGCCCTGTTCCTGAGTGAGGCCACCCTGCGCCGCCGGTTCGAGGCGATCCGGGCCGCAGGATGCGCGGTGCTCTCGCTGGAGGAGGGCCTGCAGCGCCTGCAGGCGGGCACCCTGCCTCCGCGCGCCGTCGTCCTCACCTTCGACGACGGGTTCGCGGATTTCGCATCGCTCGCGTACCCGCTGCTCCGGGAATTCCGCTTCCCCGCCACGCTCTACCTGACCACGTACTACGTGGATCACCAGCTGCCGGTCTTCACCGTCATGCTCCGGTACCTGCTGTGGAAGGGGCGGGGCACCCCGCTTCCCGTCGCGGGTTTCGGCCCCCTCACCGGGGAGCGGCCGCTGCGCACCACCGGCGAGCGCGAGGCGGCCTTTGCGGAACTGACCGCGATGGCCGACGATGCCGTGCTCGACTCCGCCGCCCGCGACCGCCTGCTCGCCGACGTCGCCGCGCGCCTCGGCATCGACTTCGACGCGATCCGCGCCAGCCGGATGCTCTCGCTCGTGACCCCGGCGGAGGTGGCGGCCTTCGATCCGGCCCTCGTCAGCGTGCACCTGCACACCCATCGCCATCGCGTGCCACTGGATCGTGCGCTGTTCACGCGTGAGCTGACCGACAACGCCGCCGCGATCGGGCGCATCACGCCACGCTGGGCCCACTCGCGGCACTTCTGCTACCCCAGCGGCGTCACGCACCCGGACTTCCTCCCGTGGCTGCGGGAGCTGGGCATCGAGAGTGCCACCACCTGTTTCTCGGGGATGGCCGAACGCACCTCCGATCCGCTCATGCTGCCACGCCTGCTCGACACGACGCAGCTCACCGACCTGGAGTTCGACGCCTGGCTGCGCGGCGTTGGCGCGCTGCTGCCGCGACGCACCCTCCCCGGCGAGCGCTGACCAGCGCCGGCCGCAGCGGTCAGCCCGTCGCCCGCCGCGACGCGCGCACCGCGTTGACCGCGTCGATCATCCACCGCACCCGCGTGGGGAAGACCACCAGCAGGGTCAGCAGGTACGTCGCGCCGCCAGCGGCCACGTCGACGGCCAGCGCCGCCATTGGATGCGACGGGCGCGTCACCCAGCGCTGCAGCGCCGCCACCACCGCCAGCATCGTGAGCGACGCCACCGTCGGTGTGATCAGGCTCGCGAAGAAGGTGCTCGTGCGCACGTCGAGACGCCGCAGCACCAGCCGCATCGGCCAGGCCGCCATCGCCGGCGCCGCCACCAGCCATACCAGCGCCACCGACGCCAGGCTCGAGTACCGCGCCGCCAGGTAAAAGCAGGGCGGCAGGATCAGCAGCGCGAACACCGGCACACGATTCACGTCACGGGCCATGCGCAGCGCCGAGGCGGCGTTCGTCATCA
Organism: Gemmatimonadaceae bacterium; assembly: GCA_020851035.1. Classification (NCBI taxonomy): domain Bacteria; kingdom Pseudomonadati; phylum Gemmatimonadota; class Gemmatimonadia; order Gemmatimonadales; family Gemmatimonadaceae; species Gemmatimonadaceae bacterium. The sequence continues at coordinate 121,242 of JADZDM010000020.1, forward strand.
CGGAGCTCAGTGCCTGGATCAGCGCGTAGCAGATCAGCAGCTTGAGGGGCAGGATCGCCGGCTGCCACTTGGCACCGAAGAGCAGCGGGATGGCCTCGTCCGCCACCGCGATGATGCCGATGAACACCGGGAAGATCACCAGCGCCAACCCTTCCGTCATCAGCAGCAGGTACTTCCGCAGCTTGGCGAGGTCCTCGGCGATGGCCGAGAAGAAGGGCAGGAGCGCCGCCGTCACCACATTCACCAGCTTCTCGCCCGGCAACGTCGCGATGTTCCAGGCGAACTGGTACTGGCCCGCCACCGTCGTGCCCACCGCCCGCCCCACCATCACCACGTCCGCATCGAGGTAGGTCAGCCACGCGATGCGCCCGACCACGATGTGCCGTGCATACGCGAGCATCTCGCGCAGCGGCGCCAGCCGCACGCGCGTGAACGGCACCCGCACCGCGTGATTGGACAGCGCCGCCTGCACCAGCGCCCCCGACAGCGCCGCCAGTGGCAGCGACCAGACCCGGAATCCGCTCAGCGCGAAGGCCGCCACGCCAAGCGTGTTCACCAGGGAGCGGGAGAATTCGATGCGCGCCACGGTCCGGAAATCCAGCCGCAGCTGCAACAGGGCCATCGGCACGGCCGAGAAGCCCTGCGCGAGCACCAGCAGCCCACCCACCGCCAGCAGGGGCGCCAGTTCCCGGTCGCGCATGAAGGCCGCCGCCGGGATCGCCCCGAGCGCGATCAGGGCGCTGCCCCCCAGCGTCAGCAGCACCACCAGCGTGTGCAGGGAGCGCTGCTTCGCCAGCCCTTCGTCGCGCAGCGCCAGCATGGTCGACGCGATGCCGAATTCCGAGAGCGAATAGACCCAGCTGCTCACGACGCTCACCAGCCCTGCCCACCCGTACTCTCGGGTGGTCAGCAGGCGCGCCATGTACAGGGTCACCGACCAGGCGATGATCTGGGAGCTCCACCGCGCGGCCGCGATCCAGATCACGCCACGGGCCAGCACGACGCTGTTCGGCGTGGTCGCGGCGGACGCGATCGCCGGCGGCACCGGCAGCGCCGTGCTCAGTCTCTCCCCCGGTGCGGGCGGGGGATCATCCGAGGGGGGCTGTGGTGCTGGCTCAGGAGACGGGTCGGGCGCGGAGTCGGACGTCACGCCACCAGCGGGCATCACCAGACGTCCCACTGCCCGCGCAGACCGTTCAGGGAGGCTTTCACGAGTGCTGCATTCAGGGAAATCACCCACGAGACGAGCGGCATGACCCGCCGCCGGACGGGCGGCAGCAGGCAGGCGCCCAGGCCAGCGGCGACAGAGTAGAAGCCGGCCTGCAACATCGCGGGGCTGGCTGATGCCGCAAGCACCGCGGCACCCGAGACTGCAGCGCCTGCTGCCAGCCACGGACTGGCCAGGCGCAGAAGCTTATGATTTACTAATTGAAACCAAACGGGATTGCGCACCGGCAGCAACAGGGCCGGCAGCCAGGCCACCAACTGGAAGTTTCCCGTGAGGGTGCGCACCTTCCGCACCTTCTCGCCGGCCGCGTCGGTCCGGCGTGCGTCCCACGCCCTGGCATGCAGGGTGTAGGCCACCCGGTGGCCGTCCATGACCTGCTGCATCGGCACGAAGACGTCGTCGAGGATCAGCCCGGTGCGCATCGGCACCCAGGCCCGGCGCCACATGGCGTAGATCGAGCCGCTGACGCCGATCGTGGAGTGCAGGCGCGCCTCGGCTGACCGGAGCGCTCGCTCCGCCGCCCAGTACCACTCCACCGGTGACCGGCGCGCGCCCGGACGGTCGCCGGGCAGGTAGAGGGCACCACCCACGACGGTCACGCGCGGGTCCGCGGCCAGCGCCGCCACGAGCGCCATCACGGCACCCGGCTCGAAGCGCTGCTGGGTGTCGGTGAACACCAGCACCTCGCCGGTGGCGGAACGCACGCCGGCATTCACGCTGGAGGCCTTCCCGCCGCCCGGATCCCCGTCGATCACCGTGACGCGGGCACCGGCAAGCGTTCCCAGCTCCGCCCGCAGGGGGGCGCCCACGCTGGCGTCGACACAGACGACCACGTTCAGGAGCGCCGGCGGATAGTCGGACTCGAGCAGGTTGGTGACGCGCTCGGACACAGCGCTGCGGGACTCACGCGTGGCCACCACGACCGTCACGGTCGGGAGCGGAACGGGCGGCGGTGGCGTGCGGCGGCGCGGCAGCAGCCGCGCCAGCACCAGCATCAGCAGCGGATACCCGAACCATCCCCAGGCGAGCAATCCACCGCAGGTGAGCAGCACCACCCAGCCCGCACTCACGACGGCGCCCTCACGGGGCTGGCCGCCGACCCATCACTCAATGCGCGCCTTTGCGCCCGATCATGACGAATGGCGTGCTGGCCATGATCCTGAGATCCATCCACAGCGACCGACCGGCGATGTACTCCAGGTCGAGCGCGACCTTGTTCTTCACGTCCTCGATGGAGCTGTCGTACGCCTGGTTGATCTGCGCCCAGCCCGTGATGCCGGGCTTCACGCGCTGGCGCAGGTGGTAGTTCTCCACCTGCGTGCGCAGCGAGAGGAAGATGCTCGGCCGCTCCGGGCGGGGGCCCACCACGTTCATCTCCCCCCGCACCACGTTCCAGAGCTGCGGCAGCTCGTCGAGGCGGGTCTTGCGGAGGAGCTCACCGATCGCCGTGATGCGCGGGTCGTTCTTCGATGCCCAGACGGCCTCACCCGGCACCTCGGCATCGACCCGCATCGAGCGGAACTTGTAGATCGTGAACACCCGGCCGCCCAGGTCCTCCTCGCGGCGCGTCTTCTGGCGATCGCCGCGGAAGGCGCGACGATCCAGCCCGACACGCGTCTGCGTGTAGAACACGGGGCCGGGGCTGGTGAGCTTGATCAGCAGCGCGATCACGAGCACACACGGGGCCAGCAGCACCATCGCCGTCGCCGCAACGGTCACGTTCAGGGCGCGGTGCATCCATTCCGGGTGCAGCGAGCTCCGCTCCTCGCCCGGCACCGCCACGACCCGACCGGAACGCGCAGAGACATCGCCATCGTCCGGCGACGGCCAGCCCGTGGCCGTCCCGCCGAACGCGTCGCGCAATGCTGCGATCCGACCCGCCATGTGTGCCGCACTCGGTACCGTTGAGCCCACGCCAGCCTCGTCGATGCTGTGAACTGTGATGTCGTCGCTCAACGACGCGACAGGGAGATCAGCGAGACGAGCACACCGATCCCGCCGGAGATTGCCCACACCAGCTGCAGGTAGTTGTTCGGCTTCTTCTCGTTGACGAGCAACTCGTCACCGGCGCGGATGTCGGCCTGGTCGAGCGTCATGCCGGCGCGGAAGATGACGTTCAGGCTGTCCGCCTCCACAAGCACATCCGAGCCACGCTTCACCTTCGACTTGCCGATGCGCGCCATGCTCGTCAGCCCGCCCGCGCTGGTGACGACGTCGGACACCGCCGCGTCACCGCGCACCGTCACGAACCCCGGTCGCCCGACACCGCCGGTGACCAGCAGGCGGACCAGCGGCTGCGTCCGGATCTGCGGACGCTGGATGTAGCGCTTCACCTGGGCCACGAGCGCCGAGTCGGCTTCGGACCGCAGCACGCCGCGCAGGCTGAATGCCGGCATCGTCGCCAGGATGACTTCCTGCCCCGCGCGCACCGACACCGTGTCGCGGAACGGCTCCTCGCCACCGAACAGCTCCACGACGAGGCGATCGCCCGGGTAGAAGTCCCCGACCTTGAGCCGCTCACGGACCGCTGCCGCTTCCGCCGACTTGCCCGCCGCCTCGAGCAACGTCGCCACCGAATCCAGGTGGTGCCGCGTGCGATAGAGCGTCGGATCCGACTGCTGCGCACCGCTCACACCTGCCGCGCCGGCCAGGCCGATCAGGACCAGCAGACCGCGACCGGCCACGCGGGAAAACTTCAGGGACAGAGTTCGCATCGGGTTCCATGCACTGCACCAGTCGTGCTCATTCAGTGCAATGCTCGAGTTCGGATGAAAGACGTTGAAAAACAAAGAGTTAGCCAATCTGATATACCATTCGACACCGCCGCGCCTGGCCCGCATGTGGTGCACAGACCACATCCCTTCCGTGCAGCGATCCAACACCCGGCACGAACGGATCTACGATACCACAGCGTGCGGTTGGCACATACTGCGGACGCTGATCCGTTACCTCCTGTAACGCAGCGACCTTACCGGAACTCCCAACCTACTGTGTCCGGGCGTCCGGGACACCTGTTTCACGACAGGAACCGGTGCGATTCCGTGCGTTCGCGCAGTGGCCCGCTCACATCCGCTGCACCGCCGTCACGTGCATCGGAAATGTTGCGCGACTACCGCAGGTGCCGGGGCACGGGATCCGGACGCTGGGACCTAAACGTTTGCCCTTCAACGCTTTACGACGCGCGATCACCCCCGCACACATCCTGCGGTCGTTCGACTGGAACGTCCGTCACCTTCCCGCCCAGCCATGTTCAGCACGTCTGCCCCAGCCGAAGCCTCCGCCAAACCCCCGATCATCGTCGTCGGGGTCGAGCAGGAGTGGGCAGCGCGGTCACTCGAGTCGGTGCTCGGTCCGCGCGGCTTCGCCGTCGTGCGCGCATACTCAGGCCGGCAGACACTCGACCTCGCGGAAGTCGCCGCGCCGGACGTGGTGCTGATCGATTCCCGACTCCCCGACATGGACGGCGTGGACGTCTGCCGAGCCCTGCGGCAGGAGCGGCGTGTCGGCGCCCACGTCCCGGTGGTGCTCACCACCTCCGGACCGGCCCCGCGCGAATTCGTGCGAAACGCCTACCTCGCCGGAGCCTGGAGCGTCTGGGAGCAGCCGCTCGACGGCGAACTGCTGGTGCTTCGCCTGCTCACGTGGGTGGATGCCAAGCGCGTGGTGGACGAAGCCGAACGGGTCAGCCTGGTGGACGTCGATTCCGGGCTGTACACGTACAGCGGCCTGCACCGACGCGCCCGTGAGGTGATGTCCGATGCGGCCCGGCGCCACACCCCGGTCTCCTGCATCGCCGTCGCGCCGGTGATGCTCCGCTCGGCCACCGGCACGGAGGAGATCCCGGTGCCGGTGCGCGTCGCGAACGACATCGCCCGGATGGTTGCCGGCACCGCGCGTGGCTCGGACGTGGTCGGTCGGATGGGTTCTGCCGAGTTCGCCATCGTGGCTCCCATGACGGAACTCACCGGTGCGGTGGAGATGGTCGAGCGCCTGCGCGACCGGATCGCCACCCTCCCGCCGGTCCTGGCCGACGGCCGCGCCGCACGCGTCGCGTTGCGCGCCGGCCTGGTGACCATCGCCGATCCGGGTATCGAGCTCCGCGACAGCAGCGATCTGCTGGTGCGGGCCTCCACCGCCCTCCGCTACGCGCAGTCGTCCCGCGCGCCGGGCGTTCGCACCTTCGACGAGGTCCCGGCAACGTTCGTCTGACCGGCCGACGCCGGCGCCCAGCCGGAAACGAGGAGGCCCCGGGCCCGCGATCGGAATCGCGGCGCCCGGGGCCGTCGTCATGCCGACTCCGGCTGTGTCAGGAGGCCTTCGACCCGCCACCGCCCGAGAGGCGCGGCTTCGACTTCCGCTGCCGCGGCGCGATCGGCTCGTCGTCGTCACTTCCCGCGTCGGCCGAGTTGTAGCCCTCGAGGTAGTGATAGTACTGGAACACGCCCTTCGGCTCGATGCCGTTGAGCACCGCGCCCAGCGGGCGGATCGGCAGGCGATCCATCGTCTCGAGCTTGTTGATCGCCATCTTGCGGTCGGTGACCCCCACGCGCAGCACCATCAGCAGGCCACCCGTCAGCGTCGCGAGCGCATAGGCATCCGTGCCGGCACCGAGCGGCGGGCTGTCGACGATGACCACGTCGAACCGGGCGCGCAGCTCGTCGAGCAGCGACTCCATGGCCGCCGTCGTGACCATCTCGGGCGCCTGGCGATGCCGCGTGCCGCACGGCACGAGCGACAGTCGCTCGTACGACGTGGGGTAGACCGTCTCCTCGAGGGTGCTCGATCCCTGCAGGTAGTCCACGAGCCCCGGCTTCTGCGGCACACCGAAGGCCTGCTGGATCGCCCCGCGCCGCGTGTCGCCGTCCACCAGCACGGTGCGGAAGCCGGCCTCGGCGAAGGACAGCGCCAGGTTCGACGACACGAACGACTTGCCTTCCGACGGACCCGTGCTGGTGACCGTGAACGACACCGGTTCGCCGGCCGTGAACTGGTGCCGGAGCGAGAGTCGCAACGTCCGGAAACTCTCGACCAGCTGCGCCTGCTCCTCGACCGACGGGCGCCCGGGATTCACCAGCGGAATCGCGCCGATGATGTCCAGGCGAAGGTCCGCCGCCACCTGCTCCGGGTACCGGACCCGCTTGTCGAGCACGTCGAGCAGCACCGCCAGCGCGAGCCCGAGGCCCAGGCCGAGTGCGAGGCCGGCCGGGATGATCTGGAGCGCGGTGTTGGAGGTCGGCTTGAACGGGGCCACCGCCGAGTCCTGCACGAAGACCTCGTTCCGGGCGGAGGCTTCCTTCAGTCGCTGCGTCTCGAGGTTGTTCGAGAGGATCCCCACCAGGTTCTCCTCACGCGCGACGATCGCATTCAGCTCCTGCTCCTTGATCGTCCGCTCGGGGATGCCGCGGATCTCCGCGCTCTGCGTCGCGATGCGGCGCTTGTAGTCATCCTCGCGGATCTGCAGCGAGTTCACCTGCTGGCGGATGAGGGCGGGAATCACGTTCGTCTCGAGGTCCGTGATCCGGCTCCGCACCTTCACGACTTCCGGGTTCTCGGCCGTGTAGACGGCGCTCTTCGCACGCTCGAGCTCACGGGCGCTGTTCAGCTCCGTCAGCACCTGCCGCAGCGCCTCGCCACCCGGGCCGGCCACGCTGCTCAGCGAGAGGGCGACGCCCGGGTCGACGTTCGGGTTGACGCGGCCGCCCTTCATCAGGTTCTGCAGCTGCTCGCGGTCGTTGCGGAGCGTCTGCGCCTCGAGGCGGTAACGGGTGAACTGCTCGAGCACGGGGTTCGTCGTCTGCGAGGCGCCGGGCGTGAGCACGGTCTGCTCCGACGGCTGGATGATCGCGTCCACGCGGAACCGCTCGAGCGACTGCCGCGCGGCCTTGAGGCGCGACTCGGCATCGGCGAAGGCCTGCTTCGCGGCGTTGGCATTCTGCGACGTGCCGCCATTCTTGATGATGCCGAGGTAGTTCACGAACAGCGTCATCCACTCGTTCAGCGCCACCTCGGTGCGCGCGGCGTCCTCACCGCGCAGCGAGACGTTCATCACGTCCGTGTTCGGCGGGGCGTCGGCGCGGAGCTTCTTCTGCAGGTTGTTCGAGGCTTCACGCGGCGTGATGAGCTCGAACTCGACCGTGGCCTTGGCCGGCAGGATTTCCCGCGCCGGCTTCCAGCGCATCCCCGACTCCCGTCCGATCGAGTCACCGATCGAGCCGGTCTCGACCTCACGCGAGTCGCCGTTGCGGGTGCGGCGGAGGCGGTACTTCTCCTTCTTGCTGTCGATCATGAGCTCGTAGGTGCCCGGGACGAACTGGGCGCCGAGCGTGAACTCACGGAAATAGACGGAGTCGGCGTCGCGCTTCGGATCGAGGTAGAGCCGGAGCTTGCGGGCCACCGAGTCCGTGATGGAATAGGCGCGGAACACCTGGAGGTACGACTCGTTCGAGCGCTGCCGGGCGTTGCCGATGATCTCGGCACTCGGGTCGCGGAGCGTGATCTTGCCCTGGACGTCGTACTCGGGCTTGATGTACCGGGTGGCGATGTAGCCGCCCAGCAAGCCGAGGAGCACCATGGCGAGCACCAGCCACTTGAAGCGGCCGACGGCGGCGAGGTAACGCTGGTAGGCGGGTGCCATCGATGCCGGCGGCGGCGGCGCGCCCCACTGCTCCAGCGGCGGCTGCTGGACGGCAGGCAGCTGCGGATTGGCAGGGATGGGGGCGAGCCGGGAGCCGGCAGAAAGCGCGTTGAACGATCGGGTCATGTCGCAGTGGGACGCACGGATGTGTTGCAGCGTCACTTCTACCGTGTTGCGGAAGAAGGACGCTCGCCGACGGCGTTGTCTCTCAGCCGCACTGTTGCGGTGAGGGGCTGGCAAGTCCCGGCCCACGCGAGCGACCCGGACCGTGACAAATCGTACGTGAAGTCGTCAGACCGCAGTATAAGTGCGACACCCTGTCGCGCGGAACACACGATCCGGCGGGAACACTGTGGCTTGTAATCAACGTGTTGCTTGACACGTGCAACACTTCTCCAGTAGATACGAGTGTACCGCCCATCCCAAGGATCAGCTTGGGCAGGGCTCGGGCGACGATTGCTCGAGTCTGACACCAGGAACAGATGAACTCGCCTGACCAGAATTCCGTCGCCGACCCGGCGGCCGCGCGCGACGCCATGGCGGTGGCGCCCGAGGCGCGGGCGACGCTCCGACTCCTGATCGTCGATGACGACCGGACGCTCCGGGAAGGCTGTGCGAGCATTCTTCAGGGGGACGGGTACAACGTCACGGTCACCGGCCGCGCCGACGAGGCGATGGAACTCGTCAAGCGCCGCCGCTTCGACATCGTGCTCTGCGACCTGTATCTCACCCCGGTGTCCGGGATGGAGATCCTCAAGGCCGCTCTCGAGGCCAACAAGGAGACGATCTTCGTCGTCATGACCGGCAACCCGTCGGTCACCTCGAGCATCGAGGCCCTTCGGGCCGGTGCCTGGGACTACCTCCCGAAGCCGTTCTCGGCCAGCCACCTCCAGATCCTCGTCGGCCGGGCCTCCCACGCCGTGCTCGTCTCGCGGGAGACGCGCGCCGCCCGGAGCGAGGGCGGCAGCACCCCGGGGCCGCCGTCGGGCGCTGGCGCGTCGTTCCAGAACGCCCATACCGGCGACCGGATCACCCTCCTCGGTCAGTCGCCGGCGTTCCGGCGGGCGCTCGACCTGTCCCGGAAGGTGGCCGGCACGGACGCCTCCGTGCTCATCAGCGGCGAAAGCGGCACGGGCAAGGAACTCATCGCGCAGTTCATCCACAGCCACAGCCGGCGGGCCGGCAAGAAACTGGTGGCCGTCAACTGCGCTGCCTTGCCGGAACAGCTCCTCGAGAGCGAGATGTTCGGGCACAAGAAAGGCGCCTTCACCGGCGCCGACCGCGACAAGGCGGGATTGCTCGAGGTCGCCAACGGCGGCACGCTGTTCCTCGACGAGCTGACGGAGATGTCGATGCCGCTGCAGGCCAAGCTGCTCCGCGTCCTGCAGGACGGCGTGGTGCGGCGGGTGGGCAGCGAGACCCAGGATGCCGTGGTGGACGTGCGCTTCATCAGCGCCATGAACCGCGATCCGCTCGAGGCCGTGGCGCAGGGCCGCCTGCGCGAGGACCTGTACTACCGCCTGCGCGTGGTGCCGATCCGCCTGCCCCCCCTGCGCCAGCGCCCGGAGGACATCTCCGTGCTCGCGCAGCACTTCCTGCACCACTTCTGGGATCGCCACCGCCAGCCCGGCGAGCCGTCCCCGACGTTCAGCGAGGATGCGCTGGATTTCCTGCGCAGCCGGCCCTGGCGCGGCAACGTGCGTGAGCTCCAGAACATGATCGAGCACACCGCGGTCGTGGCCGACCCCGGCACCGCGCTGGTGGGCAGCGACTTCCCGGTCTACGACGATGCGCCGGAAGCGGGCGTGAGCGGTGGTGATGCCACGACGTTCAGCGGCAGCTACATGAACGACGCGTACCACGTCGCGAAGGACAAGCTGGTGGCGCAGTTCGAGAAGGAGTACCTGACGCGCCTCGTCTCGCGGGCCGGTGGCAACATGTCCCGGGCGGCCAGGCTGGCCGGGATCGACCGGACCACGCTGTACCGCCTGATGGAGAAGCACGAACTCCGGCGTGACGAGTACTCCGGGTCGCTCGCGTGACGGGGCCGCACCGGGTGCCGCTGCGCGTCGAGCGCGCGGGTGCATCGGCTGGGCAGACGGACGGCGGTGCCGCCCTGCGAGCGGCGCTGGCGCGCGCGGCGGATGTGGCAGCCGGGGAGCTGTCGGCGGCGCAGGATGGCGGCTGGCCCGTCGGTGAGCTGCGGGCCGGCGCCTCCCTGCTCTGTGCCGCCGCCGAACAGCGCCTGCACCTGCCGGACATCCCGCTGAGCTTCACCTTTCCACCCGCCCTGCCCTCGCAACGGCTCCTCGGCGCGATGCGGCGGGACCTGCTCGCGCAGGGCCGGGCCGGCACCCTGCCGGCAGCGGACACCGTGCAGGCGCTCAGCGCCCTCGAGGCCATCAGCGCCGCGCTCGAGACGGATGCCGGCCATCGGTTCACCTCGCGCCTGCAGGGCATGGGTGGGCTCGAGCTGATCGTCGACGTCGCGCACGACATGCGATCGCCCCTTGGCTCGATCCTCTTCCTTGCAGAGCAGATCCGGCGCGGGCACAGTGGTGAGGTCACCCCGGTGCAGGAGCGCCAGCTCGGGCTGATCTACGGCGCCGCACTGGGGTTGAGCACCATGGCGAGCGACGTGATCGACCTCGCCCGCGGCGGCGAGCGCCTCGTGCAGCAGGCCCCCCTGCCGTTTTCGCTGGCGGGCGCACTGCAGCAGGTGCAGGATCTCGTGCGCCCCATGGCGGAAGAGCGTGGCCTGACGCTCCGGATCGACAACGACGTGCCGGCCGCTCGGGTCGGGCACGGGCAGGCGGTGCAGCGGGTGCTCCTCAACCTCGTCACCAACGCCGTCAAGTTCACCGACGCCGGCGAGGTGGCGATCGAGATCCGCAGCATCACCGCCACCCTCGTGCGGTTCACCGTCAGCGACACCGGGCGCGGGATCCCGGACGCCGTGCTCGGCACCCTGTTCGACGCGTTCCGGCGCCGGCTCAAGCCCGGGCAGTACGTATTCTCGAGCGCCGGCCTCGGGCTCTCGATCTGCCAGAACCTGGTCCGGGCGATGGGCAGCGAGTTGCTGGTGCGCAGCACGATCGGGGTCGGGAGCGAGTTCCAGTTCGACCTCGAACTCCCGCGGCACCAGGTGCGCTGAGGTGCGCCCGGGAATGACCGGCCGCGGCGACGAGGTGACCGTGGACCTGCGACAGGCGTCCACGGGTACCCCATTTCTCGTGTGCCCCGCCCGACGGCGGCAGCGCGCCGGCGTGCTGCCACGCGGGTGGCAGCCCGGTCGGCGTGCGCCCGGCGCTCCACCGCCCCTGCTCCTGTCATGACGACTTCCTCGATGCGCTCGGCGATGCGCCGCTACGGCCGCACATCGCCGTCCGGAACACCGCGCGGCGGGGTCGAGGTGCAGCGTGCACAGCCGGGGGCGACGGCCGTACCTCTCACCCGGGACCTGCCGCTCCAGTTCTCCACGGCGGTGCTCGTGGTGCTCGGGTTCGCGCTCGTCGTCACCAGGTTGCACGAGTTCATCCCCGGCATCCGGCTGGTCCGCCCGGTGATCCTGCTCGTGCTGGCCACCGCCTTCAGCACCTCCTCGGCGATCCGGCAGGAGCGTCGCAGCTTCCTGCCGCTGACCGCGCCGGCGTTCAGGGTCCTGATGATGTACTGGGGCTGGATGGTCGTGTCGGTGCCGTTCTCCATCTACCGCGCCGGATCGCTGCAGATGGTGGTCGACCTGCTGGCCGTGATGCTCTTCACCACGACGATCATGACGCAGCCGGTGTCGGTGCAGCACCTGCGGTTCGTGACGCGCGGATATCTGATCGTAGCCACGCTGTTCGGTGCCGCAATTCTGGCGTTCGGTGACGCGACATTCGATTACAACGGAACTGTACGGTACTCGCTTTCCGGCAGCCTGGACGAGAATGACTCCGCTGCAATTCTCGCGATGGCAGCGCCATTCGCACTGGCAGACGCGCGCCGAAAAGGAAACGGTGTATTTCGGAAACTTCTCTCGTGGTCGATGCTGGCAGTCCTCTTCCTTTCGATCTTCCGAACCGGCTCCCGCGGGGGTTCGATCGCCCTCGTCGCTGGTCTGCTCGTCGTGGCCCTCAGCAATCGTGGAGTTCGCGCCCTCGCAGCAACGTTCGTACTCGCGCTCTCTCTCTTGGCCGTTCGTCAGTATGCGCCACCGGAGGTGATCGGACGGTTTGCCGCGATCGGCAACGAGGCTGAGGACTACAACATGACAGACTATGGTGGACGATGGCAGATCTGGAAGCGCGGTATCGGCTACTTCACTGAGGATCCGGTTTTTGGCGTTGGCGTCGGTTCCTTCCCCGTCCGGGAGGGTGCGCACATGCGAGAGAACGGAATGCGCGGACGATGGAGTGCAGCGCACAATTCCTACCTGCAGTCACTCGTTGAGCTCGGCCTTGTCGGAGGATTGCTCTTTCTCGGCCTCGTAGTGGCGGCAATTCGGTCCGTGTGGCCCGTTCTTCGGAAGCCCTCGGTTTACACGGGCCATTCTCATCCGGAGTATACTGCAGCGATGGTTGTCTTTGCGGTTGCAGCGATCTTCCTCAGCCACGCCTACTTTTGGGGATTCTTCGCCATGGTCGGACTTTGCACCTATGCTTCTAGGACTCTGGTGACACGCCCGACTGCGTAAAGGGGATCAACCGAACGCGATGTTGTGGATGTGGTGTCCTGCAATGCAGCGCCACAGCACATTCAACGGGGCTAACCGAGGGGCGGTAAAGGCGGTCACACCCAAGCGTTGGATATGAATCTCGAAACCCTGCTTGGCTGGCGCTACCGTGCATGGCACGACACGGTGCGTGACGAGGTGTACAGCCGGCTCGCGCGCCGTGGCGCCACCGCGTTCATCCGCCTTCGCTGGCCCTGGCCGGCGTCGCGGCCGTTCGAGCGCCCGCGACTCCTGCTGCGCGCGCCGGGTGTCGGGATCGGCGACAACCTGATGTGCACGCCGGTGTTCCGTGAGATCAAGCGCCGCAATCCCGCCTGTCACATCACGCTGCTGACCAAGGTCCCCGATCTCTTCCGCGAGAACCCGAACGTCGATCTCGTGGTGAGCGACTTCGACCTCGCCGAGCGACAGTCGCTGCGCCTCGGATACGATCACCTCGCGCCGCGCCTCAGTTCCTTTGCCGGCGCCACGACGACCGCCGCGGTATCCGGCGGCTCTGCCGATGCCCCGTCACCGGCGCTGCATCACGACTATGCACACCCGGAGCCTCCGCCGCGACCGCTGATCGCGATCATGGCCGAGTGCGTGGGGATGGAGTTCTTCGACAACCAGCTCGATTGCGCGGCGCCCGAGGTCCCTGCGTCTTTCCGGCAGCGCATCGCGGCGATCCCGCGGCCCTACGTCGTGGTGCAGCCGCAGGCGAGTGCGTGGACCCCGAACAAGAGCTGGCCCATCGCGCACTGGGCGGAGGTCGTCCAGGCGCTGCTGCCGCGCTTCGCCGTGGTGGAAGTCGGGACCGAGCCGCTGCTGCCAGGACTCGTGAGCGATCCGCGATTCGTGAGCCTCGCCGGCAGCACGTCGGTGAGCGAGTTCGTGCACGTGATCGCCGGCGCCACGCTCTACCTGGGCCCCGACTCGGGCGGGATGCACATCGCGAATGCCTTCCGGGTCCCGTCGGTCGTGGTCTTCGGCGGCTACTCCGCCCCGGAGAGCTTCCGGTATCCGCGCACCGTCGCGTTGACCGGTCCGGTGCGCTGTGCGCCCTGCTGGCTCTCCACGCCATGTCCATACGGCGTCGCGTGCCTGCACCGCATCCCGGCCGCGCAGGTCCTGGCCGCCGTGGACGCGCTGCTCCCCGCATCCGCAGCACACGACTGAGCGTTCGCCGTCGGCGCGCATGTCGCGGGGCACAGGCGACAGGCGCACCGGAAGGAGCGGGCCGGCCGTGGCCGTTATCATGACCGCGAAACACCTGCGGGCCGGAAGCAGTGTTCGCTTCCGGCCCGCAGGCGTGTCCTGGATCACGTCCGCTGCTAGCGGCGATACCAGAGGTAGTTGTGCGTGAGGTAGTACTGCTGGTTGAACTGCTTCGAGATGTAGACCGCCGTGCGGCCGCTCGAGCCGGAGAAGATCTCCTCGCCGCGACGGATGTACTCCGGGGCCGCGAAGTGCTTGCCGTACCAGCCGTACGGGACCACCACCATCAGGTTCAGGTCGGGCGCGGGGCCGTCCGTGCTGCCGCTGTTGTTGACGTCACAGGTGCCACCCGGGGTTGCCGCATCCCAGTACTTGAACGCCCGTGCACTCGGCACCCAGTCCGCGCGCCAGAGGTAGTCGAGGTTCGACTTGATGACGCCGGGAATGCGTGCGTCACGATTCAGGCGTTCGTAGTAGAAGATGAGTGCGTTGTTGACGAGACCGGCCATGAAGGGGAAGTCGCGCCCACACTCCATCGCATGGCGCCGCCCATCCGGGAACTGCGTCGCGATGATCGCGTCGACCGCATCACGCGCACCCTTGTGATAGTCCCAGTTCACCCCACCCGGCGCACGTTGCGTGTTGGACATTCCCAGCTCGGTGGCGATGGTCAGAGCCATCAAGACGCGCGCCTGAATCCGGCCTTCCTGATACTGTCCGCCCCATGAGATGAATCGTGTTGGGAAGGCGGACATCATCCACGTGGCCTGATTCACGATCGCGGCGAAAGCACGATCGTATCCCGTCAGCCAATAGTGCACCTCCACCCCTTCCATCTGCGCGAAGTGTGGCTGCCACGCGAGGGCTTCCTTGGCAAGATAGGACGTCGCATACATGGTTGCGCGATGGAACCACTTCGTTCCACCACCACGAACCCAGAACGCGTAGTGATTGAGCACGCGGTCATAGTAATTGTCGCCACGATAGTTCGATCCGCCGTTCACGTCAGAAGTGAGCCAGTGCTTGTCGCCAAATGACATGAACTCAGCCTGCCAGTTCGTGTAGGTGGCTCCGTTGACTTGGTCGACACGGATCGTCGGGCCGACGATGCCGGTCGAGATGAGGTAGTCAGCAGACGTCGGGAGCGCGACAGCAACGGGCGCACCAAAAGGCGCCACGACGGTGGTGCGATTGAGCCCACGTCCTGTACCCAGCTGCAACTCGGCCGCGTAGGGAGTGCTGAAACTGGGAGCCATGAACTGCACCAGCACCGACTTCAGCGAGCCGTCGGCGTGCCATCCACGGAGGGCGACGATCCGCGAGGCCACCTCGTTGCCGCCCACGACGACACGAGCCTTCGCCACATCGGCCTCACGCAGCATACCAGGCGCGAGCGGAATGCCGTTTGAGATCAGCACTGTGGTGTCAGCGTTGTCGAATCGCTCCACACGGAGCGCAATCGTATTCCCGGGGGCCGGAGCATTCACGACGATCTTCGGAGCAACCGTGACGCTGGCCTTCGACGTGACGCTGTCAGCGGTCGTTGCCGTTATGGTGTCGACGCCCGGCGTCGCCGGTGAGACATAGGTCAAGCCGCGGAAGGTGCCGCGTCGCGCCGAGAGGCGGACCTCGTTCGAGGCGACGGCGGACCCATCGCGACGCGCACCCTTAACCGCGAGCGTCAGCGTGTCACCGACGAAAAGCGACAGCTCCGCCGGCGAGACGGCGAGTGAGACCACACGTGAGCGGCCAATGCGAACCGAAGCCTGAGCCGACACGGTGCCGGTACGGGCAGTGACGGTCACCGCTCCGGCCTTCCTCGCGGTCAGCAGGCCGTTGCTTGAGATGCGAGCCACGTTCGTGTCAGACGACTCGTAGGTCGCGACTGCGGCAGGATCCACGCCCCCGCTGCTGAGTCGGGCAGTGATCGCGAACTGCAGCGTCAATCCCTCCTCGACCGCACCCGTGCTCGGCACGAGCTCGAGCGAGGCGAGCCTCGGGGGAGCCTGCGGCGGCGTGAGCACGCTCACGCGCACCCGCACTTCACGACTGCCCGCGGAGGCGATGATGTACGCCCGACCATCGGCCACCGCACGCACCACACCGGTTTGGGAGACGGATGCGGCAGAGGGGTTCGTGGACGCCCACTTCACCCCCACCGGGACTGAGCGCACACCAGTCTCGTCCACAAGCTCCACCGCGAAGGTGAACGTCTGTCCGAGAATCAGGCGCGGTACGGCCTGGCTGAAAATGAGCGACGCCCCCTTCACACGGCTCGCGCCGGGAGACGACGAGACGAACGTCGCCGGCGCGTTGGGGCCGCTGACGGGGTCGAACGCAGACAGGTTCGGCGAGAGGGCCTTCACCTGCTGGGCCTCTGCCGCGGTGGCAAGGCAGGCGACGACGGCCACCAGAGCCAACCGCCCCGCGGCCTGTGGAGACCACGCGGCGCGGCTCACTTCTGCGCCGCCTTCACGGCGGACTTCGTCGAGACGGGCAGGACTGTCACGAGGATGTCGGTGGTCCGGTCGCCAGCGGTCACTGTGACGGTGGTGCTCCCGGTTTCCTTCCCGGTGATGGTGCCGGCCATGTCCACGTCGGCAATTGCAGGATCGTCGGTGGCCCACCGCCGATTCGCCGCCTGGTCGGCGGCGGCGGCAAGGCGGATCGAGGCCGTTTCACCGACGTGCAGCGTGACGAGGTCCGACGTCACGAGCACGCGTGCAGCAGTGGTTGGTTCGGACGCAGATGTCTCCAGGGGATCGTGCGTCGAGTCTTCCGAACAGGCGGTGAGACTGAGGAGAAGCAGAACACCGATTGTTGCCCGCATCGGCAACCCTCGTGCAGCCGTCATGTGCACTTACTCCAGAAAGCAGTGGGTCATTCGGTAACCCGGCCGGCATCGCAGATGACTCTGCGGTAGCCCCGTGGCTTTGCGGCCCCGCCTTTCGACGGGTGTGCCCTTGTCGGGACCCCTAAGTGGGTCACCCACGCCGAATAGACGGTTCAGTACGCCTACAGTAACCGTGACACCTCTCGCAGATGCTCTTTGGGCACGCTCGATACCTGGCAATTGCCGAAATCGGCGTCGGAACTCCGCAAAGCCAGTGCCGAAACGCGCCTCCAACTCTATTGCAGATTCAGTGCCAGAGTCTGCCTTCGGCATCGAATCGCAGGTAACAGGTACCTGACAGGCGCACCGTCGGCTTGGGGCTTGCGATAATTAGGACGAACCAACGAAGCCGGCGGTACAGCTCGCCTCTGGCCGGATCGCGGAGGTGACCTCCGATCGCGTCTTCGCCTCGACCAGACGGTGAATGAAGAGCCCGTCGCGCGCCAAGTGACCCGTAGGACCCGTCTCGGGCGAATGGCAGCACGAGCGAACGAGGCCGCGCCGTCAGACTATAAGCCTAGCCGTGCAACGCAGCCCAGCGCGCGGGCCGAGCGGCTCGGTGGAGCCCAGATGTGTCGGTACGCGATGTGGCCCATCTGCATTGATCCGCCCGAGTCCGCGGAAGCACACGCGTCCGATCCCGTGCCGGAGTCAGAACTGCGCGTAAACGAACTGCCCTTCGGTCGATCCCGAACAGATGATGACGGCACTGACTACGGTCGCGAGGAAGAGCAGGGCGCGGTACCGCCTAGACACCAGCGCGGTCTTGGCGATCTCGGCCGCAGAGGGCCCACTTACCGAGGCGACCGCGGCACAGACCAGCATCAACCACCATCCGAACGGATCGAATGTGACGCGAGCGCTGCTTAGATGCTCCATCGAGACACCTCGGAACGGCACCAGGCTTAACAGGTGATCGAGTGCGATGGGCATATCGGGAGCGCGGAACACGATGAATGCACCATTCACGAACAGCAGCGTCAGAATCGTGGCTGGCACGGGAGGTACCTTTCGTTTCATGCGCTTCCAGTACTGATTCACGACCAAGGCCAGACCGTGCAAGCCACCGAACACCACGAACGTCCACGACGGTCCATGCCACAACCCCGCCACGAGCATTGAGAGCATGCTTGCCATTGCAGCAGTCGCCAGCGTTGCGCGGCCCATCGAGCGCAGGATTGGCGTGAAAAGATACGTGGTGATGAAAGCAGTCAGGGACATGTGCCACCGCTGCCAAAACTCCGCCACTGTCCGCGACCGAAACGGGACGTTGAAATTCTGTGGGATCTCAAGCCCGAGCATTCGCGCAGCACCCAGCGCCATCTCTGAGTAGCCACTGAAGTCGAAGTACAACTGAAGGCTGTACGCCACGCTGAACGTCCACGCCTCGAGCGACGACCAAGCGTGGTTACCGGTGTAACCCGCGGTGACGAAGGAGGCCAGCGTATCGGCTACGATCACCTTCTTTGCCAGACCGACGATCAAGAGGAACAGGCCACTGGCGAACGGAGTCGGTTCGACACCCGGGGTCGACAACGATCCAATCATCTGCTTCGCACGCGACAACGGGCCGAGCAGAAGGTAGGGGAAGAATGCCACGAATGAGGCGTGCGAAAGCAGCGACCCCGGGACGACCAGCCCCTCGTAGCAATCCACGAGATACATGATCTGCTGCAAAGTGAAGAAGCTCAGTCCAAGCGGGAACTCGTCGTTCCTAAGAAGTGGCACCGGCACACCAATATCACGCAAAGACTCAGTGAAGAACCCGACGTACTTGTAGGCGCACAACACACCGACGTTCAGGATGAGGCCAAGGCTGAAGATCACCTTCCGTCGCGCGGGCCACGTCGACATGCCACGTGTGAGGATCCAGTTGCACGCGATGGAGCCGAAAAGCACGGGCAGGAATCGGGTGTCACCCCACGCATAGAAGATGGCGGAGGCGATCACCAGGAATATCTGCGCTTGCGTGGTTTTGCCGCGGCGGCGCAGCGTTCGGTACATCAGCACTGCAAGCGGCAGGAAGACGATTAGATACGCCAGGGAGCTGAACAGCATCAATCCTCGACCGAAGCAGAGGGTTTGCGGGAACTGACACTCCATCGCGCGTCGGTCCAGCGCACGATTTCTGCGGCAAGCTGTCCGGCCAGCAGTGCGGCGCCGCGGTCCGTCATATGAACGAAGTCCTCGAATAGACGGCCGGGCTGCGTTCGTGCCAACGCATGCCAGTCCGCGAGCCCAACGCTCTGCGCGCGTGCCACCTGTCGTGTGATGACCGCAGCCGAGTCATCGAATGCGAGAATCACCGCGGGCAGGGCGCGCGGATAGAACTTTCCCCATGCCACGAGCTGAGATTCGTCTCGAGGGCGTGTTGGCGAGAAGGCGTTGGCATGCGACACCACGAATGGCTGCGCGCCTGCCGCCCGGATCGACTCGAGTGCATCGCTCAAGTCACGCCGGTATGCAGCCAGCCGTTCCATTGGGATTGACCGGAACTGCCAGTCTGCGCTATGGGCGCTGCGTGAAATCTCAGCATCTCGACGACGCAGAAAGTCTTTCACGGCGGCTGGGAGGTTGAGCTTTGCCTGATCCCGCAGCCTGCCGATGGCGCGTGGATAGAGGCGGTCACCGAGACCAATCGCACGCGCTGCGCGCGCTGAAGAATCCGGACGCGCCGCCACCGGTGATTCGTCATCCAGATACTGGGCCGGCGAGGGATACAACACGATGCCGTCTGGCGATACGCGCCGGATCCGGTTGCGGACGTCCTGCCCGACGGTGGGCAGGCTCATTCCGGGTAGAGCTCCATTCAACACCTCGAACCGGGCCACCCCCCGACAGGTACACCGTCCGTCTCGCCGCATTGCCTCAAGGCTGTCCTCAAGCTGTCGCGGGTATTCACGACCTGCGCCTTCGTACAGACCAAACGTTTCCGACGCCCCGACCGCGACGAGACGCACCGTGCCCGGCGTCTTGTCGCGGCGCACGTCGGGGCCTCGCATCCCTTCGTTGTTCAGTACCCACTTCCGGAAGCGCGCGTGCGGCCTACCGTGGATTCCGTCGGCATCACGCACGACAAGTTGGGTTTGGCTACGATACGGCGACAGCATCGGCGTTCTGTATCGAACCCAGTCGTCGATCCGCAAACCCACTTCGAAGCACAGCGCCCAGCCAACGGCCACAGCGAATCCGACAGCAAACCGACGGCCGCGCCGACGAGTGCTCGCCGGAGCGCCGGAAGTTTCGGTAGACGCATTCAGGTCGGGATTCATGGTGAGGTACGACAACCGCAGTACTCGCAGCGGCTCTCGCTGCTGCGAAGTGCGATCATGTTGTGCCTAGTTTGCGATTGATCAGGTCAACCATCTCACCCACGTTCTTCAGCTCCTGCAGCTCACCCAGCGCGAAGCGCAGCCGAAACTCCTCTTCGATGGCTGAGACGATGTTGATATGTGCCAAGGAATCCCAGCCGTCGACGGTAAAGCCGCTGCTGTCGCGAGAGAGCACGAGGGAGGGCTGATCCAGCACATCGCGAAAGATCGGGAGCACCGCACTAAGGTCAATCATTGGGACGCCGGTAGAATGGTGATGTGCTGACTGCGCGCAACGTACTCAGATATCGGGAGATCCCACCATGTCGACTTCTCTTCCGCGCGGATCAGTGTGAAGCCGAGGCGGTCGTAGTGGTCCTCAACCATGCTGTTCTTCGCCGTGGGGATGAACCGTCCGCGAAGTCGCTTGACACCCTGTTCACGAGCACGCTCGACCAACACGTCGAGCATTGCGAGTTCCATGTCGCGCTTGAGCACCCGACAACTCATCAGCCACAGATCGATCTCTGCCGAATCACCCTCGACGCGAGCCACCAAGACACTCACGAGGCCATTATCGCCGAATCGGTCCGTGAGCTTGCCGTACAGCGCGATATGGGAGGCATCGTCCGCTATTGCCTTCATCTCGGCCAGTGAGTACCGGCGCGTCGTGAGGTTGAACTGGTTCGTCTTGTTGGTCAGCTGCGCAATCCGCTCCAAGTAGAGAGGACTGAACAGATCGATCTCTGCTGACATCGTCAACGAAGCGAGGTACTCGCCGTAGTCGGCGAATCGCGCGCTCGCCGAAACACGGGCGCTGTTCGCGCTGTATTGCGCGGCGCGCTTGAGATCGTCCGCCGAAAGCGTGACCGACTCGAAGTAGCGCATGTCGTCGATGATGTCAGCGTATCGCGTCACGTCGCTGCCGACGTCTGGGACAGCAACCATGGGCAACTGTGCCGCGACCAATGCGCGTTCAGCCGGGTTGTCATCGACAAACACGAAGCTGTCTGCGCCGAGATTCAACTCCTCTGCCATCGAGAGGATGTTCTCATGCTTGGGTTGCCAGTTTGCGCGAAACGCAGAAAAGTGCTCCAGGCGAAGCACCGAATCAGGATGAGCAAGTCCGGTTTTTGCGACGTCAGCATCGTTCTTCGAGCATACCGCGAGCAGCACTCCGCGGGCTCGGAGCGAGAGACAGTACTCGTGAAAGGCCGTGAACGCCTCCGCCTCGGCCGTCTCCCGTCCGATTCGAATCCTGTCCACACCATCATCGCCGATCACTCCACCCCAGAGTGTATTGTCAAGATCCAGCACCAGGACCTTTCGAGCTCGGCCGTAGATGGCACGAACCTGAGCGGTGAGAGATCTCGCGATTTCAAAATGAGCCTCAGGCGTATGCGCAAGTTTGTAGGAGAACCAGCGCGACGCGTCGCTCCACCGCGCGCGCCCAAGACGGTCGGCAAGCGAAACCATGTCATGGAGAAGTACGCCTGGAGATGTCGAGACTGCCTCAGCCAGCGCGGCGTTCAGGCTCGCGACGAACCGCGCGGCACCAGCAGGGTGAACCGCGTCTAGATTGCCAAGCATTCGGTGCGGAGGTGCATCGAAGTTGTTCTGTATGACCTGCGCGCCGGTGTGCTCATGAACGGCTGACCAAACCGAGCGCAGCTTGTCCAGTTCTTGCTTGACCCGGGAGGCCACGTCCTCAGGGGAGGTGTCGGGCGTGGGAAGCAGGTGCAGGTTGCGGTAGCTCGTGTGCACGTAAACGATCTGCGGCCGAAAGTCACGCAATCGTGAGGGGTCGAGGACGGACTCCTCGAAGTACGCTCCGTACTCCGACTGCAGGAAGGTCGGACGAAATCCTTCGGACAGCAGGACTATCTCCAAGAAATCGCACAGCTCGTTTGTCGTAGAGCCACCGAGAATTGCGATTCGAATGTCCTTCAGCGCGTCCTGACCTAGCAGTTCCCGGCGTAACCGGCGTCCTGTACGCAGAATGGCCTGCGAACTCAGCGTCACGTTGTTCATCCTGCGATATGCGGGGGAATTGTCGCGAGGCCTCTACGGCACCAAGTGCATGACGATTGTCGTCAGGCGGAGAAACATCACGTGCGGTCCGATGCACCCGTGAACGCTCCATGCATCCGGCGAACGACCGGCAGCATCACCTCCCAGGCGGAAGCGGCCGGAACCTCGAAAACGGTAGCAGTCTGATCCGTGGCAATGCGTGGGAGGCGCTCGCCGAGAATCGTCACCCGCTGTAGTGACTTGTTAAGATCCTCGGTCAGGAGCTCCACCGCCGCTTTCGCCATCGCGTACTCCGTGACCCCCCGAGGCCGCTCGCTAATCGCAACGCTGGACGGATGGAACACACGAATGTCGCTCGCTTGATCCTGATCGTTCAGGCCTTCGCACAGGCGAACGAACGGGCTTGCATAGGTGTCTATAAACTCGTCAAACCGACCTCGGTCAAACAGGCCGGCGCTCTTCCGGAAGATCCGCGGCGTTGCAAAATAGTACGCGTGTTGAATCGGACCCGAGTCTCTAAGGAGGCGTCTCGGGTCATCTATGCCGGCACGGAACCGCAGTACGGCGCATTGTGCCCCGGCCGCCAGGATTTCCGATGCCACGCGCTGGCAATCCGCTTCTCCGTTCGCCCACGTCAGCACGACCTCTCCACCGCCCGCCGCCAGCAGCTTCGCGGTCGCCTCGCCGATACCCCGCGACGCACCCACTACCAGCGAGCGCGCCCCAGCGAACTCATCTGCACGAACGACCATCGAGAGCGATGCGATGCTCGCCTGTTGGGACGGTGCCGGCCGCACGAACGCCTTGAGCACTCCATCCGAACCTCCGGACAATACGATCCGAATCTGCCGAAAACGTGTGTCGTACCTCTCCACGAAGAAGCAGAGATCCGAAGCGAGTACAGCGTCCGCATCGATGGAGATTCGATAGGACGAGGCAATGGAATGGAGTCCGGGGCAGATCATTCCGACGATGTACGATGCCGAGGCCAGTGTGCGGACCGAGTTCAACCCGATCCAGGCGCAGGCCGCCGGGAACTCTCGCTCGAAGTCCGCGACCGGCAAGGCAACTCGTCCCGACACTCCTTCCCACTCCTCAGGTGCGCGCGAAAGCGGCGCACCTAGTACCGGCATTAGCGCCACACCCTCGCCTGCTGTCGGCGCCGCGGCGATCGGCGCAGCGGTACCCTTGGTAAGGCGAATTGTTGCGCACACCTGTCCGAGCACCGTCGCCTGTACACGGTATTCGGTGTCGCGCTCATCGAGCTCGAAGAGAACGTCATCCCCGACACATACGGGATTCAGAAACTCGCAGGCCACGCTACCCACTTTACTTCGGTCACCCGACGCAACCCGGTCGATCGCACTCAACAGCACGAGCGCACCGTGCACCACGATCCGCCCTGCAACTACTCTGCGTGCCGAGACCGCATCAAGGTGCATCGGATTCACGTCACCGGAGAGTCGGCTGAACAGCTGACAGTCGACTAGCTCGAAGCGCCGCGTCGCATTTGTAGCGCCTGCGTCTATGTCAGCCATTGAATCGTCTCGTGGGGGACACTCGCGCGCAGAGGGTTGAAATATGAAACGACGATTGACTTGATTCAAGGAGAGCGCAGTCAATGCCCTCTCGCCAGTTGACTCTGCGCCCGGAAGCCTCGGGAGGGCGACACGCACTGATGATTCACGTCGAGTGGAAGAGCGGTCGCTATGTGACCTTCCTACCTTTGGATCGTGCTAGTATCAAGCGTTCGCAGCCGAAGCCCCTTCTCCCTCACGCACCGACACAAGACACGCGACTCGCTGGAGTCTTGGATCCAAGTCGTGATGGCGCAGACTTTTCCGCGTATCTCGGTGACGAGACACCCGGCCCACCGTCCCTGATATCGGGCTCCTCGCGCAGTGTCGGCCTTGCCGCGAGGCAACGGTGGAAGGGCGGGACTTCCTGGTATTGCCAACCGTGTTCCCGCTGAATGACCGACCCACGCACCGCCCCGCAGCCCTCCGCGCGCCCCCAGCGGCGCGTGCTCGTCTTCATGGACAGCGGCACACCCAGCGGCCCCGTCAAGCAGCTCGCCGCCACCATCCGCCCGCTGGCGGACGCGGGCTACGCGCTGCATTGCGTCGTCTTCCAGCGGCGGGGCACGCCGGCGGTCACCTCCGAACCGTACCTCCGCGCGCATGGGGCCACCACGTCACTCGTGCATGACAGTGGTGCCTTCGACCTGCGGTTGCTCGGTGCCGTGGCGCGCGTGATCCGCGAGTTCCGCCCCGACCTGGTGCAGACCCACGGGTACCGGCCATCGGTCCTCATGGCGCTGCTCCGGAAGTCCGGCACCATCCGGGACCCGTGGATCGGGTTCTTCCACGGCCGGACGGCGGAGTCGTTCCGCGTGCGGATGTACGACAAGCTCGACCACATCGCGCTGCGCGCCTCCGACGTGGCGGCGGTCATGTCGGCGCTCCAGAAGCGCGAGAAGGCGGGGTACCGGCGTGCCGAGGTGCGCATCGTGTACAACGCGGTCATCGAGTCGGCACGGAAGGCGCCGCCCGCACACGAAGTGGCGCTCGTGAAGGGGCCGTGGGCCCGGCCGGCGATCGGCGTGATCGGGCGCCTCAGCCCGGAGAAGGGCGTCGACGTGCTGCTGGAGGCGTGGGCCGTCCTCGTGCGAGACGGCACGGCCGGCACCCTGCTCATCGCGGGCGACGGCCAGGAGCGCGGGCGCCTCGAGGAGCAGGCGCGCACCCTCGCCATTGCCGACCGCGTGCACTTCCTCGGTCACCTGGAGGCGCCCGACCTGCTCTATCCCGAGCTGGACCTGATGGTGATCCCGTCGCGGACCGAGGGACTGCCGAACGTGTTCCTCGAGGCGCTCCGCCACGGGATTCCCGTCGTCAGCACGCGCGTCGGCGCCATTCCGGACCTGGTGGGTGACACCGCGATCGCACGCCTGGTGCACATCGAGGATCCGGCCGCGCTGGCTGCGGCAATCGCCGCCACGCTGGCGAACCCCGAGGATCGCGCGCCGGACGCGGCGGCGGAGCTGGTGCGGTCACTGAGCCTGCCGGCGCGCGTCGCCGCGCTCACCCGCCTCTACGAGGATGTGCTCAGCCGCGCCGGTCGCAGCTGAGCCGGGCGCCCCGCGTCGTCAGCCCTGCGGGGCCGGCGGCAGTGCCGCCGACACCTCGCGCGCCAGGCGCGGGGCAAGCGAGGTCGCGATCGAATCGGCGCGGGTGATCTCGCGCCGGATGACCTCCTGCGAGCGGTCGCCGCGAGTGTCGAGCGGAATCACGAGGCGCACCAGCGCCTCCTCGGTGCGGCCGTACAATGCCGCATCCCGCATCAGGTTGTACTTCACCGTGTACTCGTTGCTCTCGATCCGTCCACGGCCCTGGTACCAGTAGTACACCGCAGCATACGCACCCTGGTTGGCCAGGATATACTTGTTCATGTCCCGCGAACCGATGCCGGGAGCCGACGCGATCGGCAGGACCGCACTTTCCACGGGCTCCCAGCCGGCGCCCGGCAGGCAGTTCCGTGGCGAGTGAATCGACTTGCCCTGCGTCTGGTACGTGTAGTACCCCACGTAGAGGCTGAACACGTAGTTGGTGTCGCGCAGGAACACGCGGTTGACGTATTCGTCCATGCCCGCGACGCGCCGCGACGACGAGTCGACTTCCAGTTGCTTCGTGTCGAAGCCGGCGACGGTGTCGAGGATGGAGGCGATCGGCCGGACCGGTGTCGGGCGCACCTGGTCATGGGTCAGGCCCAGCAGGCCGAGGCCCGCGGCGAGGATCACGGCCGGAACGAAGCGGGTGAGTTCAGCCATGGTCGACGTCCTGGACAGGGGCCTTGCCGCGTGCGGCCTGGCGGCCCTCGATGTAGAGCAGGACGGACGCCACGGCTCCCAGCGACGCGAATGCGATCACGAACATGAGCCAGCCCTCGGTGGTGTGCATGAAGCCGGATCCGGCCTCGGGGCTGACGAAGTAGACGAGGAACGCGGTGAGGAAGATGCGGAAGCCGTTGATCAGGATGGCCATCGGCACCGCCAGCACCAGGAGCGAGATGCGTGACCACGGCTTGGCCAGCAGCATGGCACCGAGCAGCACGCCGAGGTTGACCAGCGCCGTGAGCGACCGCAGCCCGCTGCACGCCTCGGCCACGAACAGGTCGTGCCCCGGGATGCGGATGACGTTGCCGTTCAGCATGACCGGGATGTGCCGCCACTCGATCAGCGAGGCGCCGATGCGCGAGGCGATGAGCTGCAGCGGCGCCGTGAGCTTCGCGATCACCAGCTCAGGCAGCGGGATGGCCAGGCCAAGCAGCACGAATGGCAGCCACCAGGCAAGCAGCTGGCGCACGCCGAAGAACCAGAGGATCAGGCCAGCCGCACCGATGAGCATCGACACGCGCAGCGTGAAGAGCTCGGCCGCGAGATCGGCGACGTAGCGGATGCCGATGGCGGCGAGCAGGAACGCCACGGCGAGGCCGATCGCCGGCTTGCGCACCTCCTTCACCCCGGTCTGGAACGCGAACCAGAAGGCGAGGGGGGCCAGCAACAGCCCGGTGCCGGAGTCGGGGTTGTCGAAGTTGGTCCAGTCACGCACGAGCAGGTACGCGGGCTTCGCGTACAGGACGGCGAACAGCGCCAGGGCGACGCCGAGTGGCACCCAGAGCGCCTGGTCGAGCGTGGCGGTCCGGCGCTGCGGTACGCCCAGTGCGGCATCGTTCACGGAGTTACCAGCCTCGAAGGTGGGAGAGTCGGCCGTGGTCGCCGCCACAGAGTCGACGCGTGTTGCAGCCCAAAGTTCGCACCGTGCCGGCCCGGCTTGAAGGGCTCGCCGACGGCGGGTGGTCACCAGCCGTGCGGCGGTGCCCCCGGGCCTGGGTGCAGGATACGCGCCTCAGGGACGACGGTCGCCGGAATGCCGTAACCCGGAGCGTCGTTTCGGGTCCGGCGCCGCGCCGGCCGACATGGTGCCGACGCTAGATTTCGCGGATGCAGATGCTGACGTCGCTCATCGCGTTCATTTCCACGTACACCCGCCCCGCGCTGCTGGTGGCCACGGCCGTGGTCGCGGCGGGGTGTGCCCTGAGCTGGGCGGCCCGCACCCGCCGGATCAGCCCGTTCACGGCAGCGGGCCGATTCGCCCGCGAGCACGTGGACCCGTACCTGCGGTCGATCGAGGGTCCGGTGCTGCGTTCGGGCGGGTCGCCCACGAGCGTGCCCTGGTGGGGCCTGGCCGCCTTCGTGGTGCTGGGTATCCTGGCGCAGTCGCTGCTGAACTACGTGCTGGGCACCCTGGTTGCAGTCGTGTCCGGGGTCTCGAGCGGGCCGCGCGGGGCACTGCGGGCTTTGGCGCAGCTGACGTTCTCGGTACTGCAGATCGCGCTGATGGTCCGGGTGCTCTCGTCCTGGTTCGGCGGCCTGGCCCGCGCCCGGTGGCTGCGCTGGACCTGGACCCTCACGGAGCCGCTGCTGGCGCCCCTGCGACAGGTGATCCCGTCGGTCGGACCATTCGACATCTCGCCGCTGGTGCTGTATTACCTGCTGCAGTTCGTGGGCGGGTTCATCATCCAGTCGATCTGACGGCCGGCCGTCCGGGGACGGCAGGCGCCAGGCTGCCCGAGCGTTTCGGGCGGTGACAACGGAATGAGGCAAGCGCCGGGCTCGCGACGCTGGGTTGGGTGACCGCTGGCGCCGTTGAGAGCATGAGCCTGGCGGTCACGCGGCGCGTGGCGGGCACGAATCGACTCTGAGTCATTCGGGGGTTCCTGCACAAACTGACTCTGTGTCATTCCGGGGTTCCTGCACGAATTGACTCTGTGTCATTCGGGGGCCCCGGCACGAATTGACTCTGTGTCATTCCGGGGTTCCTGCACGAATTGACTCTGTGTCATTCGGGGGCCCTTGCGGGCGAGGCACTCCTCGGTGCTTCTCCGTTGGGCCGCCTACGCTGTGGTCCACATACGATCGACGGCCCCGGCAGGACGGGGCCGTTCGGGGTGCCGGTCACGGCGCACACCGGTGGGTGGCGCCAGGCAGACCCGGTTGCGCGAGGGCGTGGCGTGCCCTGCCTTGTCCCCACACGCGGAAACCGGGTGCCTGAAACGCAGTGTGGGGGCTGCCTTTCGGCAGCCCCCACACTGAGGTCCTGAGGAGGAAATCAGGCCTTGCGGCGCTTGGCGATGCCAGCGAGGGCAAGGAGGCCGAAGCCCATCAGACCAACCGTGGCCGGCTCCGGCACAGGGGTGACCGAGATGATGATGTCCTGGTAATCGCGATCCGAGATGTTCGTCGCCGACGTCTGGGTGCCCGTGAAGCCGCGGCCGCCGTTGACATTGTCTTCCATGCCGACGTAGAACGTGCTGTACGTGGAGCCCGAGATGATGGCGCCGATGCCGTCCGTGGTGACCGAGGCAGTACCATCCTTGGCGAACACGGCGAACTGCTGGTTATCGCTGGTCGCGGCGCCGACGGCCGGGGCGGTCACGCCGTTCTGCATCGTCGAGGTCCAGATCGAGCCCACACCTGCGGCCGGCTGAGCCTGCGAGATCCACACCGCGAAGGTGCTGCTGATGCTCTGCGTGCCCGAGACGAGCGTCGCAGCGCTGATCACCATGCCCGACTCCGTGACGATGCCCCAGGTCGTGCTGGGCGTGCCGGCGATGCGGCCGATCAGCGCGAAGTTGTACTGGCCAGCAGCGAAGCGGAACGAACCCGGGTTGGCACCCGCGGTGCCGCCGAGGAACACGTCGGTGGTCGCCAGCGGAGCCGGGCTCAGCGGGAGGTACACCGGGGCCTGCGCATTGCAGGACGTGGCCGCGAGGGCCGGGGTGTTGGTGAGGATGGCGCCAGCGTTACAGACGTTCGAACCAGCGACGTCGTCCGAGAAGCTGTTCCAGTACGCCCCCGTACCTGTGTTGTTCGGGGTCCCAATTGCCTGCCAGGTCTGTGCGCTGAGCGGCGAAACCGCCGCAACAGCCGCCAGAGCGACACCAAGTGACTTACGACGCATGCGGGTAATCCTCAGAGGTAGAGCTGTGAAGTGATGCCAGGACGCTGAAGGATAGTGCAGGGTGTGTGCCGTAGTCTTGGGCGAGTGGCACAGGCGGCTTCATGCCAGAAAGTCCTTATGAAACAACAACTTAGCTCGCGATAATGTGCGCTATTGATGAGTTCGCCGTGGGGCAATGTGTTGTTGAGTGCGCGCCAATCGTTGTACCCACGCAACACCCAGCCCCGGCCGGTCACATTTGGAGACGTTTGACGACCTCCGGTATCGCTGAGCCGTAGCTCTCGAAAAAGCAGATGAGCTCGCCGGCCCAGAGCCCGGAAATCCTGCCCCCAGCCGCCTCCCGGCGCCACCAGTGGGGCACAACGGCAGGGGCCGGTCGCAGCATTCG